>WRGH01000008.1 GCA_009787285.1 Brevinematales bacterium | reverse complement strand
AAGCAGGTTTTTAACCGGCAGGAAGTGCTCCACGGGCTGAATTTTACCGTGAACGACGGTGAGTTTCTTTCTGTTTTGGGACCTTCCGGCTGCGGTAAAACCACAATCCTGCGAATACTCATAGGGCTTTTATCCCCCACGTCCGGGCATATTATAAAAGACGGAAATGACATTACCGCCTTTCCCGCTTCAAAACGGGGCATGGGAATTGTGTTTCAAAATTATGCGCTGTTCCAGAATATGACTGTTCTTGGCAATGTTGAGTACGCGCTGAAATTCAACAAAGAATCAAAATCAAATTCGCGGACAATTGCCAAAGAGATAATTGAACAGGTGTGGCTTTCCGAACACATTCACAAAAAGCCATGGAAACTTTCAGGCGGCCAGCAGCAGCGGGTGGCTATCGCCCGAACCTTGGCTTGCAAGCCGGAGATTATTCTCTTTGACGAACCTATGTCCGCGCTGGACGCGGCGACGCGTTTGTCGTTACGTGATGAAATCAAGCGCATACAGCGGCAGTTCCGTACAACAATGATCTATATCACGCATGATCAGGAAGAAGCGTTCGCGCTTTCGGATCGTATTATGGTGATGGATAATGGGACTATTCAGCAGTTGGATACGCCTGAATCTATTGTCTCAAATCCAGCCAATGATTATATCAGAGAATTTATAATTGACAATCTCCGGCTTAAAATCAATTCCCTTGTTAAATATGTTCAGCCAGGGATGATGGGATGAGCGCCGCTGTAAATACGTTTATCTGCGGCGTTCCGCGCCGAAGTTCTTTTTTTCAATCCAATTCAGTCAAATTACTGCTGGGATGTTTTCTCTTCGTTACGGTGATCTGTCCGTTGGGAAAAATGCTGATGAATATGATTGGCTCGGACATTTCATATGTTCTGAGACTGCCCAGATTCAGGGAGGCGCTGCTTAATTCAATATACGCCGCAGCAACCGCAACTATAATTTCCATTTTTCTTGCATGGGGTTTCGCTTTGTGCGTAGTTCGCAGTAACCTGCGTTTTCGGGAAGTTTTTTCGGTTTTTGTTACCTTGCCGATGCTTATCCCTTCTATTTCTCACGGCATGGGGCTGATACTTTTGTTAGGCGCAAACGGCATTATTACACGGCTCTTCGGTCTTGGAGGCACGATCTATGGTTTTCACGGCATTGTGCTTGGGTCGGTTTTTTACGCGTTTCCCGTGGCGTTTCTCATGCTGGCGGACATACTCAAATACGAAGACGGTTCTCCCTATGAAGCCGCCGANGTACTGGGAATTCCGCGTACAAACCAGTTTTTCTCAATAACTTTTCCATACTTGCGTAAGCCTCTTATTTCGGTGGTTTTCGCCGTGTTTACCCTGATCTTTACCGATTACGGCGTTCCTTTGATGATAGGAGGCAGGTTTATTACTTTGCCGATACTTATGTATCAGGAAGTGATAGGGCTTTTGAATTTCAGCCGGGGCAGCGTGATTGGTTCAATCCTCCTTATTCCTGCGGTTATTGCTTTTGTGTTTGATCTTCTGAACCGCGACAGGGCGAATCAGAATTTTATCATTAAGGAAAAAACCAAACAGGAAAACAAACTGAGGGACTCCTGCGCCGCGTGTTATGTGATACTGATATGCCTGATTATTGCTATGCCTGTAATAGTCTTTGCCTTCCTCTCTTTTATCAACAGTTACCCCTTAAACATGGGTTTGTCATTCCGTAACATTGCCAAAACCATGAACATGGGCGCGGGACATTATCTCGGCAATTCACTTGTTATTGCCGTTTGGGTTTCAGTTCTTGGAACAGCCATTTCATGGATCACCGCCTATTTTACCGCCCGTACTCCAGGTAAATCATCACGGATGCTGCATCTTATTTCAATTACATCGCTGGCAATCCCGGGACTGGTGCTGGGTCTTGCCTATGCGCTTTTTTTCAAAGGCACTTTTTTTTATACCAGCCTTGCCATGTTGATTCTCGTCAACACGATTCACTTTATGGCGTCCCCGTATCTCATGGCATATAACTCTTTGGGAAAATTAAACGGCAATCTTGAAGACGTAGGAAGAACGCTTGGCGTAGGCCGTTTCCGCATTATCCGCGATGTGCTGATCCCTCAGACAAAACTGACTATTTTGGAAATGTTTTCTTATTTTTTCGTCAATTCAATGATGACAATTTCCGCCGTTTCATTTTTAAGCACGGTGCGAAACCGCCCCGTTTCCCTTATGATCACAATGTTTGAAGCCCAGTTGTTTCTTGAAGGAGCGGCGTTTGTTTCTATCCTTATACTGGGAAGCAATTTGACGATAAAATGCGCCGTATATGTTATTACAAAAATAATAAAAAAAAGAGCTGAAAAACAATGCTGACACGAGCCCAGTTTGACGTACTGGTCTTCTTAGAACATGAAAAAAACGAAAAAAAAATGACACAGCGGAATATTGCCCGCATGACCGGTATGTCGCTCGGCACGGTGAATAAAGTGATGCTTCATCTTGGTGAAAACGGTATGTTGGAAAACAACATTTTGACCGTAGCCGGTTTTAAAGCCCTTGAACCGTACCGCGTTAAAAGGGCGATCTTCATTGCCGCCGGTTTCGGTTCCCGTCTGGTTCCTATTACGCTTAATACTCCCAAGCCGCTTGTACGCGTTAAGGGCGTGCGCATTATCGACACATTGCTTGACGCGGTATGCACCGCCGGCATTGAAGAAGTTGTAATTGTACGCGGTTATTTGGGAGAACAGTTTGACCAGTTAAAATACAAATACCCGAAGATTCAATTTCTGGAAAATCCCTTGTACAATGAGTCAAATAACATTTCTTCTGCTATGTGCGTCCGCTATATGCTGCAAAACGCCTATGTTTTGGAATCCGATCTTCTGCTTATAAATCCCGCCCTTATCCAAAAGTATCAATATGCAAGTAATTATCTAGGTGTTTCTGTTGAGCGTACCGACGACTGGTGCTTTGAGACCAACAATGGAATTATCACGAGGATAAGAGTTGGCGGACAGAACTGCCATCATATGTTTGGCATTTCCTACTGGACTCATGAAGACGGAGCGAGGCTGGCGGATCACATCAAACAAGTGTATGAGATGCCGGGCGGCAAAGAACGCTATTGGGATCAGGTGGCGTTGGAATATTTTATCAAAGACTACTCTGTTGAAGTGCGGGAATGTACCTTTGAGGATATTATTGAAATTGACACTTTCAATGAATTAAAGAAACTTGATGAGACTTACAGGGTTTAGATATGGAAAATTATTTATCGGGTAATTTATACAACAATACGGCGGATTTTTATGATTATGACAATCGTGAAATCATTAAAGATGATTTGGATTTTTATGTGGAATACGCAAATCAAACAAAAGGGCCGATTCTTGAACTGGCAAGCGGAACCGGAAGGGTTTCATTGCATGTAGCTGAAAAAACAGGCAGAATAATTGAATGTATTGAACTTTCACAGCAAATGCTGGAAAGATTTTCGGACAAGTTAAAGAATTCATCCAAACAATTACAGGAAAATATACATATCCATAAAGGGGATATGTCAGATTTTAATCTTAATCAAAATTTTGAATACATAATGATACCTTGGCGCGCCCTGCAATGGCTGCCCGTTCAGGAAAAAACCATAGACTGTTTAAATTGCGTGTATAAACATTTGTCAGATAACGGTATTTTTATATTTGATATATTCAAACCGAGAACATATGATGAAAAATGGTTTGGTAAAGAAGACATATCATATGATATTGTTGACGGAAACAAACGTATAATCCGTTCTACAATAAATCATCATGCTGACACCGAAAAAAAATATATCCAGTATAAAAACAAAATACGGATATTGGAAAACGGCGCTGAAAGGGTTAAAGAAGATTTGTTAACAATAAAATATTATGAATATAATGACATCGTTGACATATTAAAAAGCTTAAAATTTAAAATTAAAGAAGAATATGGTTATTATGATAAAAGAAGTATAAAAGACGGAGAGGAAATGATATTTGTATGTACAAAATAATTCTGTTTTAATAATTGAAACAAGTCAGGAGGTTCTATGATAATCCGTTCTAAAGCCCCGCTACGTCTTGGACTTGCAGGCGGCGGAACAGACATAGCCGATTACTACAACCGCTACGGCGGTTATGTGCTAAACGCGACAGTCGATATGTACGCCTACTGCACAATCGAGCCGAATGATTCAGACAAAATAGAATTTATCGCCGCCGATTTGGGCAAACAAGAAGAATATTCAGCCTGCGAAAAACTTTCTGTCTCCCCTTCCCTTCCATTGCATTGCGGTATCTACAACAGGATTATCTCCGATTTTGTAAAAAAACCTCTCTCTTTTAAAATGACAACTTACTCAGACGCGCCCGTCGGTTCCGGTCTTGGTTCGTCTTCCACAATGGTTGTGGCGATAATCAAGGCTTTTGAGGAATGGCTTAATTTACCGTTAGGTGAATACGATATTGCCGCTCTTGCCTGTAAAATTGAACGTGAAGACATAGGGTTGGCAGGCGGCAAACAGGACCAGTATGCAGCTACATTCGGCGGTTTTAACTTTATGGAGTTTTATGAGAACGAGCGCGTAATTGTTAATCCGCTTCGTCTTAAACGCTGGATTAGAAACGAAATTGAAGCATCGCTTATTTTATATTATACCGGCGTTTCAAGAGAAAGCGCAAATATCATTAACGAACAAATTAAACATACACAAAAAGGCGACGCAAAAAATATTGAAAGTATGCACGAAATGAAAAGACAATCGGTAATTATGAAAGAAGCCCTGTTGAAAGGTGATTTTAAAGGTTTCTCCGACTGTCTTTTAAACGGCTGGCTTGCAAAGAAAAACGCCGCCGCGTCAATTTCAAATTCTTTTTTGGATGATTTGTATCAATACGCGCTTGATAACGGCGCGGAATCGGCAAAAATCTCAGGCGCGGGCGGCGGCGGTTTTATGATGATATACTGTAATCCTTGTAAAAGGATCGCGCTTATCNGCGCGCTTAAGGAAAAGCAAGGTATTATACTTACACCTTCNTTCACCGAGATAGGTACTCAGGCATGGCGCTTGAGTTAATGGAGTATTATGGACAAGGAAATAAATTATATAAATACGCTGATTCAGCGTTATCCGACACTGGAATCCGTCAAAGCCGATATAAGCACGGCATTTGACATTATTGCCGATTCATACGCGAACGGCGGAAAATTATTGATAGCGGGTAACGGAGGCAGCGCTTCCGATGCCGAACATATCGCGGGCGAATTAATGAAAACTTTTTCAAAAAAAAGAAATTTACCTGAATCATTTATTACCGATATAAAAAAAGTTGATTCTGAAATCGCCGATTATCTTATTCCGCGTATGCAGCCAGGACTNCCTACAATCGCTCTTTCNGGCCACGCGTCGCTTAACACAGCTTGTATAAATGATATTGACGGGAATATCACTTTTGCGCAGCAAGTTTACGGTTACGGAAAAGAAATAGATGTATTACTTGCCATATCCACTTCCGGAAACTCGAAAAACGTGCTTTATGCGGTTGCCGTTGCAAAGGCGAAAAAGCTTAAAATCATCGCCCTTTCCGGCGGAACAGGCGGAGAGTTAAAAAAGTACGCGGACGTAAATATTATCGTACCTGAAACAGAAACTTATAAAGTACAGGAACTGCNCCTGCCTGTATATCATTGCCTCTGCCAAATGTTGGAGAATCATTTCTTTTAATGCAAGTTGTAATAATGGCAGGCGGTAAAGGGACCCGCGTATCTTCAATTGCAAACGATATTCCCAAGTCTATGATTCCGATATGCGGCAAGCCCATACTCGAACATCAAATCGAGTGCCTGAAAAAAAACGGTTTAGCGGAAATTATTCTTGTTATTGGACATCTCGGCGAACATATTAAAGATTATTTTGATAACGGCAAACGCTTTGGATGCAATATTTCTTACTATACGGAAATCGAACCGCTTGGAACCGCCGGAGCGTTATACAAATTAAAAAACCTGTCCGGCGATTTTATTTTGTTAAACGGCGATATTATTTTTGACATTGATTTTTCACGAATGATAAACTTTCACCGTGAAAAAAAAGCCCATGTTACGCTTGCCGTACACCCCAACAGCCACCCCTTTGACAGCGCGGTTATTTTCAGTAACGGCAATAATCAGGTAACGCGGTGGCTCAACAAGGAAGACGAGCGCACATGGTACAAAAATCAGGTGAACGCGGGAATTCATATCATTTCAGCCGATTTCTTAAAATCCTGTCCGCAATCAAAAGAAAAAATTGATCTCGACCGCGATATGCTTAAACCTTCAATTTCAGGCGGTAAAATTTTCGCCTACTCTACTCCTGAATACATAAAAGACATGGGCACTCCCGAGCGTTACGCGCAAGTTACATCGGATATTGAAAATGGAATTGTTAGACAAAAAAATCTGTCAGTAAAGCAAAAATGCGTTTTTTTAGACAGGGACGGTACTATCAATATATTCAATGACTTTATCACCAAACCTGAAGATTTTGAGTTAATCGAAGGCGCGGCGGAAGCGATCAAAAAAATAAACGTCCTTGGATACCTTGCCATTGTTATAACAAATCAGCCAGTAATAGCCCGCGGCGAAGTGGATTTTGAAACGCTTGACTTGATTCACATGAAGATGGAAACCGATTTAGGCAAACACGGCGCTTATATAGACGATCTTTTTTATTGTCCTCATCACCCTGACAAAGGATTCCCCGGTGAGCGTCCCGAATTCAAGATTAATTGTGATTGCCGCAAACCGAAACCGGGAATGATATTTCAGGCGGCAAAAAAATACAATATCGATCTTTCGCTGTCATATATGGTCGGGGATGATATGCGCGATGTTAATGCAGGAATTAACGCGGGCTGTATCCCGATATTTTTAACAAATGATAAACCNGTTGAANATATGAATAATANAAAAACATTTTCCAAATTGCGTGATTTCGCTGAACTGTTTTTATCGTAGGAGGACTTATGATTCATTTCTATCCNCTTTACATTGACCCGGGTACAGGAAGCGCAATGTTCTCNATTTTAATAGGGGCTGCGGCGACAATTTATTTTCTGGGACGTGCGTTAATAATAAAGTTAAAAGTATTTTTTTCAGGCGGAAAAGCTTCCAACACCGTTTCTGCGGATCATTCTTTTGTAATTTATAACGAGGGAAAACAGTACTGGAATGTTTTTAAACCTGTCCTTGAAGAATTTGAAAACCGAAAGGTTGCTCTTCTGTACTTTACTTCCGCTAAGGATGATCCTGTTTTTGATACATCATGGAGTTTTATAAAGCCGGAATATATCGGCGAAGGAAACCGCGCTTTCGCTCGTCTTAATATGCTTCGCGCCAAAATCTGTCTTATGACTACTCCCGGTCTTGATGTATACCAATTAAAGCGTTCAAAGATGGTCAGGCATTACGCTCATGTTCTTCACGAGGTGGGTGATGCCATGTATCGCCTTTTCGGAATTGATTACTTTGACTCAATATTATTGACCGGCGATTACCAGGCCGAGGATATCAGAACACTGGAACGAAAACGCGGTCTTCCAGAAAAGATACTCCTGACTGTAGGATGTTCCTACCTTGATGTGTACGCCGAAAAAATTAAAAACCTTCCCCCTGAAGAAAACCATTCCTTTACCGTGCTTGTTTCCCCCTCATGGGGCGCTTCCGCGCTCTTGACCCGTTACGGAGAAAAATTACTCGATCCCTTGTCCGAATCAGGCTGGCGCGTTATTATCCGTCCCCACCCCCAGTCAAAAAAATCTGAGACCGCGATGCTGGAGCGTCTTCAAACACGTTACAAAAACTTAAACAATATTGAATGGGATTTCGAGCGTGAAAATATAATTTCTCTAAGTAAAGCGGACATAATGATATCTGATTTTTCAGGGATCATTTTTGATTATATGTTCCTGCGCGACAAACCTGTATTGTATGTAAACCATGATTTTGATCTTCGCCCCTACGACGCGGATGATATTGATCATGAATTGTGGAAATTCAAAACGGTAAAAGAGACGGGAATTGAACTGCGGGAAGAAGATTTTCCGCGCATTACAGAAATTATTAAGAACGCGGGAGACAGCGAATCTCTTAAAAACGCCAGAAAGAAAGCCCGTGAAACGGCATGGCAATATCCCGGCGAAGCTGGAAAACGTGTTTTTGATTTTATGATGAAAATCGTAAATGGCTGATATTCTCTATACCATTATAATTTATCCCATTATTCAAATTTTTGAATTTGTTTTTGTTTTCGCGCAAAAACTTTTTAAGGAAACGGGACTATCGGTTATTTTTATATCCGCCGCTGTTAGCGTACTATGTTTACCGCTTTACATGGTAGCGGAAAGATGGCAGGTAGTTGAACGGAATATCCAAAAACGGCTTGCGCCTAAAATAGCAAATATCAAAGCGGCTTTCAGCGGCGATGAGCGTTATATGATCTTGTCCGCCTATTATCGCCAGAATCATTATCACCCAATTTACGCAATGCGGAGCAGTTTNGGACTGTTAATTCAAGTCCCCTTTTTTATTGCCGCATATTCGTATCTTTCACAATTACAGGCACTTCAGGGAATATCGTTTTTGTTTATTAATGATTTGGGAAAACCTGACGCATTGATTCCATTTGCGGGCGGAGTAAATCTTTTACCTGTATTGATGACATTTATAAACTGCGCGGCGGGAGCGATATATACGCGCGGACTTGGAATTAAAGATAAAGTGCAAATATACGGTATGGCTCTTATCTTCCTGATATTGCTGTATAATACTCCCTCCGGACTGGTACTGTACTGGACGCTCAATAATTTATTTTCACTTGTAAAGGAAGGATATTTAAAGTGTCCTTTTAAAAACAAAAAATATATTCTTTTTGGAATTATTTCTGCCTTAGCTTTTTTATTACTATTTTACATTTTATTTATACATCACGGAAATACAAATATAAGAATTCTTATTGGCGTTCTTTCTCTTGCCGTAGGAATATTACCTTGGATATTCCCATTTATTTTGCAACTAATAAAAAAAATAAAACATATTTCATGGACGCCTAAAGAAAACTTTTTTATTCTTATATTTTCGCTGCTTATACTGTGGATTACGACAGGTATTTTTCTTCCATCCATGCTTATCGGTTCTTCACCGCAGGAATTTTCATTTATTGATAATATTAAATCGCCTGTCTTTTTTATTTTTATCGCGTCTGTCCAATCATTAGGATTATTTGTATTTTGGCCTTTAATGATATATTTTCTTTTCTCGGAAAAAATAAAAAAAATAATTTCTATATTGATGTTAATAGTTTCATTTTCCGCGCTTTGTAATATGTTTATATTTCAGGGAAATTATGGGTATATTTCAAGCGATCTTGTATTTACCGGATCGGTTACGCACAACTTTCGGGAAATATTTATAAACATATTCGTCCTTTTAATTATATTTTTACTTCTGTTTTTTATTTATATACGAGGAGGAAAAAAAATACTGTCATTTCTTGTTATAACATTTTTTATAGCTTTGGTTCCGTTTTCCGTAAAAAACTTATCTTTTATAAACGCCGAATATAAAAAACTTTCACAATACTACACTCCTGAACAAAAAACCGAAGAATCAATTTCTCCTATCATTCATTTCTCCAAAACAGGTAAAAATGTTTTGGTAATCATGCTTGATATGGCTGAAAGCGTATTTGTTCCGTATATATTTGAAGAAACTCCTGAGTTACATCAAAAATATGACGGATTTATTTATTATCCCAATACCGTTACTTTTAATGGTTGGACGAGCGGCGGCGCTCCGCCAATTTTCGGCGGTTACGAATATACGCCGCAAGGAATAAATAATCGTCCTGATATTTCCCTGCGCGCAAAAAGAAACGAAGCCCTGCTCATGATGCCGACGCTGTTTTCCAGAAACGGTTTTTCAGTTGCCATAACAGACCCGCCTTATGCTGACGATAACTGGATTCCCGATTTGCGCATTTTTGACAATGAAAATAATGTTTCAGGTTACATCACCGACGGAACGTATACCGATCTTTGGTTAAAACGGAATAACATTAAACTACCTCCGCATAACGAAGTCCTTAAACGCAATATTTTATGGTATGCTATATTCAGGGAAATTCCTCTCGCTTTCAGACAAGCAGTATACTACACCGGTTCATGGTGTGCGCCATTTTCAGAATACAGAATGAGGCTTTTTCTGAACGGTTATGCCGTGTTGGATTTCATGGACGAATTAACCGATTTTAATCCCATAAAAGAAAAATCAGCGCTTTTTATGGTAAATAACACCACTCATGAAAACTGGTTTTTACAGGCTCCTTTTTACAAACCTCAGCTTACCGTAACCGATTACGGAAAAAGTCCTTTTAACAAGGAAGTATGGTATCATGTCAACGCTGCAGCAATAAAGCGTCTTTCTGAATACTTTGATTTTCTTAAAAAAAATGAAGTGTACGATAACACCCGCATCATTCTTGTTTCAGATCACGGACTTTTAGACGCTACCTATGTAACAAAAACAAGTTTACCGTTTCATGTTGATCATTTTAATCCGTTATTATTGATAAAAGATTTCAACGTAAGGGGCGAGATGAAAACCAATATGACATTTATGACGAATGCCGATGTTCCTTCTCTTGCAATGGAAGATTTAATACAGAATCCTATAAATCCTTTTACAGGTAACGTAATTACTACAACCGATCAAAAAAATAAGCCGCAATTAATTATGATAGACAGAGTCTACAGCAGAAATGATAATGAAATTGATATGAATCCACAAAATACATATTATGTTCGCGATAATGTTTTTAATGAAAAGAATTGGACAAAACCGGAAAAAAATCCATGACCATCTGCATCGACTGCCGTATGATAGACTCAAGCGGGATAGGGGTGTATCTGCGCGAATGTCTGCCGTATTTCCTGAAATCTGAAAACAATTTTCTGTTACTGGGAAATTCAGAGCGGCTACAATGTTATATTTCAAATGCAAATGTAAAAATAATTGAGTGTAACATAAAACCTTTTTCTTTAAAGGAACTTTTTTTATTCCCATTAAAAACAGCGCGGAAAATCAACAAGGCAGATATATACTTATCGCCTTTTTTCAATGTTCCGCGCGGTATAATAATTTCCGCTTACATTACTATTCATGATATTATTTTTCCCGATATGCCGGAATTAACATCTAAAATCGGCCTTGCCGCGCGTATGTGGTTTTACCGCAGGGCATACAAAAAATCGCAAAAAATATTTACCGTTTCCGAATTTTCAAAATCAAGAATACAGCATCATCTGGGAACATCAAAGCCGGTTATTGTTACCCATTCGGCGATTCAGCCGATGTTCCTTGCTTATCGCGCTAATATTCAAAATATACAAAAAACGCAAACCATTGTGTTTATCGGCAACATAAAAAAACACAAAGGGCTTGACCTCCTGCTTGACGCTTTCAGTCTTACAAGAAAAGAGGGACTCTCCCACCGTTTGGTTGTTATCGGCGCAAAAGAAAATTTTCGCAGTTCTGATAATACGATCTTACAAAAAATCGAATCCCTTGGCGTTGAAGCGGTGACATTTACAGGCTTTATTTCCGATGANCAAGTTATGGAGNATCTTTCAAAAGCCGCTCTTCTTGTACAGCCTTCATTGTACGAAGGATTCTGCCTTCCTCCGCTTGAGGCGATGGTTCTNGGCACTCATGCCCTNATTTCAGACATTCCCGTATTAAAAGAGATTTACGCCGATTATCCTGTAATATTCTTTCGTAGCGGAGATGTATCTGACTTAAAAGAAAAAATGATGGAATTATTAATAGATAAAAAAACATCTTTCTCTTTTTTACCGGACGATTTATTGTATAAATATACTTTTAATAAAACCGCTTCGATTATTTTAGAGGAATTGAAATGAAAACAGCTATTATTCACTATTGGCTTATAAATATGCGAGGCGGAGAAAAAATGCTCGAAGCTCTGCTTGAGATGTTTCCTCAAGCAGATATTTATACCCATGTGTACAACCCAAAAGCGGTTTCCGACTTGATAAAAAACAGGCGTATAATTACTTCGCGGATAAACCGCCTGCCCTTTGCGAAAAAACTCTACCAACTATATATGCCGCTTATGCCAAACGCGCTCATGGATTTTAACTTGCAGGAGTACGACCTTGTAATTTCAAGCGAGGCAGGTCCTGCAAAAGGCGTGGTAGCCAATCCCGACGCTTATCATCTTTGTTACTGCCACAGCCCAATGCGCTACCTTTGGGATATGTACCATGAATATTTCAGGAGAACAAACCCGTTAGTACGCTTTTTNATGAAGCGGCTGATTCCCTCCCTTAGACTATGGGATATAACTTCCGCCAATTTAGTGGATCGTTTTGTTACCAATTCAAATTATGTTGCAAAACGTATACGCCGCGTNTACAACCGCGATGCGGAAGTTGTNTATGGTCCTGCGNCTATCGAAAAATTTATTTCCGCAGNTCGGAACCCTGCCGATTACTATTTATTCTTCGGTCAGCTTATAGGTTATAAACGCGTTGATATAGCAATCGAAGCTTGTATTAAATCGGGAAGAAAACTGATTATTGCCGGAGCCGGCGCAAAGAAAAAAGAAAAAAATAGGTATAAAAAAACGGGTCTTATTACATTTAAGGGCAGGGTTTCCGATGAAGAACAGGCAAAACTTTTCGCGTCTGCAAAAGCCCTTCTTTTTCCCGGCATTGAAGATTTAGGATTGGTTCCGATAGAAGCCAACGCCGCCGGCTGCCCTGTAATAGCGTACCGCCATGGCGGCGCGCTTGATACGTTAAAAGAAGGTGTAACAGGCGTTTTCTTTGACGAGCAAACTCCAGACTCGCTGATTAAAGCAATGGATCATTTTGAACAAAATGAAGTAACATACAGCAACCGTGAGGTGTTTAATATTCATGTGCAGCAATTTTCCAAAACCGCTTTTATTGAACGAATGAATCGTGTTATTGAAGAAAGAAAGAGGATATAACAGATAGAAATATGCAGAATNTACTTGTTGTCGGAGGAGCCGGGTATATCGGTTCTCATATAGTTAAAGATTTGTGTGATAACAATTATCATGTAATCGTTTATGATAATTTATCCGAAGGCCACAGAGAAGCGGTGTCATGTAATGATTTCATTCTTGGCGATATAAATGACAGTAATACATTAAACAGCGTGTTTGAAAAATTTAAAATAGATACCGTTATGCATTTTGCAGCTTATGCATATGTAGGCGAATCTGTTATTAATCCGGAAAAGTACTATAAAAACAACGTTGCGGCAACTATTAATCTTTTATCATCAATGCTAAAATATAAAACCAAAAACATTATTTTTTCGTCATCATGTACAACATATGGAATTCCTAAATATATTCCTATTGATGAAAAACATCCGCAAAATCCAATCAGCCCTTACGGCTCATCTAAATTAATGGTGGAAAGAATAATTGACGATTATCATAAAGCTTACGGATTGCAGTATATGATACTACGCTATTTTAATGCTGCGGGAGCTCATCCTGACGGAACCATAGGTGAACGTCATAAAACTGAAACTCATCTAATTCCGCTTATTTTAAAAACTATAACCGGAGAAATAGAATCAATAGATATTTTCGGAAATGATTATGAAACCCCTGACGGTACATGCGTCCGTGATTATATTCATGTATGCGATTTGGCGGTGGCGCATAGAATATCATTGGAAATTTTATCTTCAGGAAAAGAAAGCAAAGCGGTTAATCTCGGAAACGGAATTGGGTTTTCAGTCAAGGAAATAATAGCGTTATGTGAAAAAATAACAGAAAAGAAAGTTCGGTTTAAGATTTCCGGAAGAAGGTCAGGCGATCCGCCGTTCTTGACAGCATCCGGTAATTATGAAAAAGACTTGCCGGATTTTAAACCTCAATATGATATAAACGCTATCATTAAAACGGCGTGGGAATGGGAAAAGAATAAAAAGTTCTAAGCCTTACGCGCCGGCAGAGGGAATTGACGTAGAAAACCATAAAATACTTCGCAAAGAATTAATTGAAAATGAGTAAGAAATTGTGTATAGTTATCTATGAGTATGACTCTTTCTGAATTCGACACTTGGTATCGCAAACGGTTTCGGCGTACCAGTTCCGCCCTTACATTCGCATCTTATGTCCTTTCGGATATGCTGGGGATTATGCTGTCAATCGGTTGGGGCTTTTTTATAGTTAAAATATACGGCTGGGGGTTTTTGGGTGTAAAAGGTATCATTAATACAAAATCATTTATTACTTATTGGCCGTATCTGGCGGGTTTTTTAGTTATCTTTCAAATATTTAATCTGTATCCAGGTATATCTCTGGCTCCTGCTGAAGAACTGCGGCGTTTTACTATCGGTTCATTTGTGGTCCACAGCAGTATAATTTTATCGAGGTATATAGAAAAAAACAGCTGGGACTCAATAACGGCGGCGTTTATTATCAGCTTTATTTTTTCTACCGCAATTTTACTTACCACAAGAGGCATAACCAATTGGATATTGGCAAAAACCAGACTTGGAGGAATTCCGGCCGTTGTTTTCGGATCCGGCAGTACAGGAAAACTTGTTGTCGATTGTCTTCTTGACACCGTCAGGAACGGTTATGTGCCGGTACTCATTCTTGATGATGAACAAAACAATATTGATGAATATCATGGGATTCCAATAATTCACGATACTTCCATAGGNCATGAAATTGTCAGACGTTACAATATAAAGATGGCAATTATTGCAATGCAAAAACTTGANGATATAAAACTGAAACACCTTCAGAACAATTCAATATCGGCTTTCAGGTACAGNGCATTTATTCCCTCTTTATCCAACTCAACCAATATATGGATGTCTGTCCGTGATTTCGGCGGTGTGCTTGGACTTGTAACCAGCAACAAGCTGAAAATGCCATGGAATATGGCAATCAAACGTTTTATGGATCTTGCCATTGTTATTATAGGAGGCATTATTTTACTTCCGTTCCTTCTGATAATCGCCATTTTGATAAAAATAACATCACGCGGACCTGTATTTTTCCGTCAAATACGTCCTGGGAAAAACGGCGCTCACTTTACTTTTTACAAATTTCGTTCTATGGTTATTGACGCCGAAGACAGGTTAAAAGTTCTTTTAGAATCTGATCCAAAAATAAAAGACGAATGGGAAAAAAAACGTAAAATTCAAAATGATCTCAGGCTTACAGTGATCGGCCGTTTTTTGCGAAAAACCAGCATAGATGAATTTCCGCAGCTCATTAATATATTAAGGTGAAATGTCACTTGTTGGACCGCGTCCGGTTATAGATGATTCAGAAGTGGAAAAGTACGGTGAAAGTTTTTTGAATTCATTTTCAATCAGGCCTGGATTGACAGGTCTTTGGCAAGTTTCCGGAAGATCCAATACCAATTACGAAGAACGTATTGCTTATGATACCTTTTATCTTCAAAGCTGGTCTATCTGGATGGATCTTTGGATTATGTTTAAAACATTCGGCGTTGTAATTTCAGGAAAAGGCGCATATTAGGTGAAATATCATCTGACTTTTGTCATTTATTTACTATGCGTAAAAAGTATATTTGCGCAGATGCGTACATTTGATGAGATATTTCCCGATATAAACAAAGATATACGAGAAGCCGCATTCACTTCCCAAAGTTATGTCAGGTCAGGTCAAAAATCAGCCGGATTTGTACTTATAGGAAGCGGTAGAAATACCGCCTTAAATCCGCAAATACTTAACTTTGTCTTAAACAAAAGTCCGCGTTTCCTTCTTGAATCCATTTTTGTTATCCCCATTACGCCGGGATCCGTAAACCTTATTGATATTTATAACGCTCTTGGAAACATACAGGGAATAAACAAGCTATGGCAAAGCAGTGATCCGCAAAGAAAGGATCCTCCGGTTTTTGAGAATGTAACCCGCATTGTCAGTGAAAAACATACAACGCCTATTCCGGATCCTCCCCCTTCAAAAATTATCCCTTACACAGAAACAATGTATATTAAACTGAAAGATATAAATTTCGGAAATTCTTATTACCGCAGTCAAATAATTCCGATTCAAAACGGATTAAGCTATACATTGACGAATTTCAAGAATATNAGTTTTCTGTTTATCCCGGTAATTAGGGAAGGAAAATTTATTGCACAGCTTTATATTGAACCTATTAACGAAGGCGTTTTATTTTATATTATCGCCGGGGCTGATATTTCTGATTTTTTAACTTCCAGAATTAATATAGATTCCGCCATAAATAAACGGCTTTCTGTTTTTATTTTATGGGCTGCCAATGGAATCATCGAAAAAAGCAACCAATAAACTCATCAATACGAACAAAACCCCTTGCTAAAATTTTATTTTTTTTGTATAAATGAAAAGACTGCGGGTTTTCAGGAAATAAACCGTATTTCTTATCAACTCCGTTTTCAGATTGGGGAGTTTCCAGAGTGGTCAAATGGGGCAGACTGTAAATCTGTTGGCTCAGCCTTCGAAGGTTCAAATCCTCCACTCCCCAAATTGAGCTAATTCCTTACTACATAAGGAATTAGCTCATATTTCTTGAAATGGTACCCTAATGTAAATTCTTGAATTTGGTAGCATCGTGCGCTTATCCTGAACAAGGAGATGCTATATGAAGGCTCCAAAACCGTTTAATACGCCAAA
>WRGH01000007.1 GCA_009787285.1 Brevinematales bacterium | reverse complement strand
CCTTCCTTTTCAATTTTGCGTAACGCAGAAAGCGAGAAAACCTGAAACCCTCCTGAATCTGTCAGTATATTGCGATCCCAGTTCATGAAATTGCGGAGTCCTCCGGCTTTTTCAATTACTTCTTCACCCGGTCTTAAATAAAGATGATATGTATTGGAAAGAATCAAATTAAAACCGATTTTCTTTAAGTCATCTGAAGTTATCGCCTTTACTGTTCCGTTTGTCCCGACCGGCATAAAAACCGGAGTAGGCACATCGCCGTGAGGAAGGTGTAAAATACCGGTTCTTGCAGCACATTTGCCGTCACGGCCTGTAATACTAAAAAACATAAATTATGTTTTTACGCTCCGTATTAAAATTAATCCGATAACAATAAATAATACAATAGGAAACCACGCTCCAATTATCGGATGAAAATAATTTAAGCCTGCCATCGTCATACTGAGCATCTCCGTTATATAATAAACAACCGCAATGGAAAGGCTCGTAAAAAGACTCATTAAAAGAATATTTTTTCTGAACCTGCCGCCCATTGATATGGAAAGTATCATAACAATAAACGATGTAGTTGAGAAAGAATAACGGTGATAATAATCCGCCTGCGCCTCATAATACGGAAGCCCCGAAATACGCAGATCGTTTACCAAAAGCCCCGCTTGCCTTGCGGGAAGTTCCTTGATATTTACGGCATTTCTCATGAACATCTCCGGAGGCTCAATATAGGAAGTATCATAAGGCATTGGCTTTATGCGCAATATATTATCTTCATATTGGTAAATGTACGCATTTTGGAATTCCCAGCAATTACCGTTCCATACGGCGGAAGAAGCGCGTATTTCCGAAATAAATTTACCGCTTTCACTCCTTTCTATTATACTTATGCCGTTTAACAGCAACTTGTCATAATCAATATAATCTACCGAATAAACCAGACAGTCGTTCCTTGTTTTTATAACAATATCATTATTGCCGCTTACGACAGTTTGATTTAATGCTTTTCTTGACATATCATTCTTGATTTTTAGCGTAGGAATTACAACTATATCATCAAGAAGAAACGAAAAAATTGAAGCNGCAATCCCCAGTATAATAAGGGAAAAACTAAACCGCCANAACGGAATCCCCGAAGAAAACACAGTTGTAAGTTCGTTTCTTGAATAAAGATCGCCCAACGTATATGCAGCGGCAAAAAGCAGGGATATCGGCATCGCATAGGAAATGCTTCTGGGTATAAAAAAAAAGCTTATTTTTAATATTGTTAGTACAGACACATCATTATTCAGATAACGCACCAGATTTGAGAAAAGATCAATTAACAGTATAATAAAGACAAACATGGAAATTGCCACAAGAAAAATAGGATAAAATTGGCGTAATAAATATCTATCAAGAACAAACCTTGTCTTAATCATCTTCGCACCTTAATTACAGCCAATATGACACCTATAATCAAACATAAAATATTAGGAAGCCACATAGACAAGAAAGGAGGCGTTCCGGCGCGCAGACCCATTGTCTGCCCTATGAAAAGCAGCGACCAGTATAATACGGCTATAATATTGCCAAAAATAAAGCCTACAGTTTGTCCGCTTTTTTTTGCCATTAAGCCGAGAGAAACCGCAAGAAACACAAAGAAAAACGCTCCAAAAGGAACGGCAAATTTTCTGTATAATTCAATTATATAAATAGTAAGGGATCGATCTTCCATGACCAGCTTAAGCGACTGTAATTCCCGTTTGAAACCGGTAATATTCGACGCTCTTGTATTCCACGTATCCGCTTCAGTCCCGGCTCTCAGAATATTTTCCAGAGCAACAGCAGAAACAGCGAGCCTGCCTTTTCTGCTGTTAATACGCTCCGCCAGCGCCGCTCTTTTTTCCTTAACAGACTCGTAAACGTCTCTTGAACTCATCTCTCTGGGGCTTACAGTCATCATTGCTTGAATAATATCTTCATTTGAAACCCTGTACTGCAACAAGTCCATTTGTGCATAATCATAATCATCCCATGCGACTTCCTTTGACGAATGAAAAAACGCTTCTTCAAGGTCAAGGCTGAGTCCTTCCTTCCCGGCGTCTTTTAATTCAGCNGTTGCAGCCATTATTATCCTGCGTTCCCCGTCTTCAGTTCTGTCAAGAATTATCACATTGTCGATTTCGTTACCTGAAACATCACCTGTTATTATCACAGTATCATTGAATCTTTTTACCGAGTTTGCCTCCAGTTCCAGCGCCGGAACAGAAACAAGAATTTGCCGCCACAATTTGTTGAATTGAACAGTGCCTGCGGGAAGCAGTATGTCATTTGTAACAAATGACAAAAGAGAAACNAATATCCCTATTGTAACTGCAGGATAAAAAACAGCCCTGTAGGAAAGACCTGATGAAAGCATAACAAGTATCTCGTTATCTGACGTAAGACGCCCTATGGTCATAAGCGTTCCTACAAGCGAGGCAAACGGCGCNGACATTGCAATAATCGCGGGAGTTGAAAAAATAATTAATAGAGCAACCTGGCCCAAAGGCACGTGTTTTGTAAGGACTTCCTGCGCCATTAAAAGTATTTGGTTTACAAAAAATATAAAAAAGAAAAAGAAAAAGGAAATAATGAACGAAAAAAACATTTCAATAANAATGTANCTGAAAATTGTAACTGAGTTTGACCGTCTGCTTTCAAGAGATTCGTTATTACTCATTGATTTTATTATCATTAATTCGATTAAACTCCGGTAGAACCAAAACCAGCGCCGCCGCGGACGCTTTCTTCAAGAGAAACGGTTTCCGCAAGCTGAGCATGACAGACGGGCGTAATTACAAGCTGGGCGATCCTCTGTCCGTCCTTTATGGTTGCGTCCTGNGCTCCTAAATTGATAAGAATTATNTCGATATCGCCGCGGTAATCTGAGTCTATTGTACCCGGTGAATTTAAAACAGTAAGACCAAGATTTACCGCAATACCGGAACGCGGGCGCACCTGCCCTTCGTANCCGTAAGGGATCTCCATCCTTAACCCTGTAGGAATTTTTTTTCTGCCAAGTGGGGGAATTATTACATCTGAATCAAGGAATGCCCGTAAATCCATACCCGCAGCGCCTTCACTTTCATACTGCGGAAGCACAATTCGCTGATTAGCTTTAACCACTTTAACCTGCGGCTGTGCNCCCATGTTTATTTCCTGTAATTTGCTCGATTGTCTTTCCGCGCTTCCTTGTCATCAGACCCGTTGGGATCGATTGCATCAATATACGAAAGATTAAGCCTTCCCATTTTGTCAATTTCAAGCAGTTTAACGGGAATCTGCTGTCCTTCCTTTATTACGTCCGTAACCTGGGCAATGCGCTGTCTTGAAAGTTTGCTGATATGCACCAGCCCTTCTTTGCCGGGAAGTATTTCAACAAACGCGCCGAAATCCATTATCCGTTTTACAACACCGTCATATACCCTGCCTATTTCCGGATCGGAAGCAATTCCCATAACGGCAATTTTTGCGTTTTCTGCGTCTTTTGTATTTTTGCCGAAAATTGTCACAGTACCGTCATCTTCNGTATTGATCTTGACAGAATATTGTTCACATAACGCTTTTATATTCTTGCCGCCCGGTCCTATGAGCGCGCCGATTTTATCAATATCAATTCGCAANGAAACAATTTTAGGCGCATATTCGCTGATTTGTCCGGCAGGTTTGTCAATACATTGGTTCATAACCGAAAGAATATGCATCCTGCCGCGCTTTGCCTGATCAAGAGCTTTACGCATAATCTCGGTGCTGACACCGGAGATTTTTATGTCCATCTGGAAACCTGTTATTCCGTCCTTAGTGCCCGCAACCTTAAAGTCCATGTCTCCAAGATGATCTTCTTCGCCTAGAATGTCAGATAATACCGCGAATCTGTCGCCCGGACCTGCTTTTCCTTCGGTAATAAGCCCCATTGCAATGCCCGCGACCGGTTTTTTCATCGGAATACCNGCATGAAGCATGGAAAGTGTGCCGCCGCAGACAGACGCCATTGAAGACGAGCCGTTAGATTCCATAATTTCCGAAACTACGCGTATAGTATAGGGAAAATCTTCCTTTGACGGNACCATTGCTTCAAGAGAACGGCGCGCAAGATTCCCGTGNCCGATTTCGCGGCGGCCTGTTCCCGTTCTGCCGACTTCTCCGACTGAATACGGGGGAAAGTTATAGTGCAGCATGAAGTTTTCTCTTTTATCGCCTTCTATGTCGTCATAAACCTGTTCATCAAAAACTGTTCCCAATGTTGTAACTACAAGCGCCTGTGTTTCACCCCGCGTAAAAAGGGCGGAACCGTGTGTGCGCGGTAAAATATCAACCTCGCAGGTTATATTGCGGATATCCTCAAGGGAGCGTCCGTCCACGCGTTTACCCTTGTCAAGAATCGAGGAACGCAGAATTTCGTACTGCATATCTTCGAATAACGCGTCAAAAAGTTTCTTTTGTTTTTCATCTTCAANCTGGGCGGCATATTGGGTTTCAAGTTCTGTTTTTACAGCCTTGATGCCTTCGTGCCTTTCATGTTTTGTAGGCAGGAAACACGCCCTTTCCAGTTTTGAGTAGCCGGCGGAACGGATTGCGTCCGCGTTTTCCAGCGAATATGAAGGCACAACAAGCGGAAGTTTTTCCTTTCCGGCAAGCTCCTTGAGTTTTTCCTGAAGCGCGCAGAATTCGCGTATTACAGTATGCGCTTTGCCAAGCGCTTCAAGCATCAGTTCCTCGCTAACTTCTTTTGCGCCGCCTTCTACCATTGTAATGCCGTCTTTAGTTCCCGCAACAACGATTTCCAGCGTGGATTTTTCAATTTGTTCATAGGTGGGATTTACGACAAGCTCTCCGTTTACCTGACAGACTCTTACTCCGGCAATGGGNCCGTTAAACGGAATATCTGAAATATGAACGGCGGCGGATGAAGCGATGATCGCAAGGATGTCGGGCGGATTAACCTGATCTGTCGAAAGGGTTGTCGGAATCAACTGTATCTCGCGCCCGAAACTTTTTTCAAAGAGCGGCCTCATCGGTCTGTCGATAAGGCGTGAAACCAGTATTTCCTTATCCTTTGGACGGCTTTCCCTTTTTATAAAACCGCCGGGAATTTTTCCCGCCGCATAGTATTTTTCATTGTATTCAACGGTAAGCGGCACATAGTTAAGACCTTCTAACGGTTCAGACGAAGAACAGACTGTAGCAATTACAGCTGAACCTGCATACTGGGCAAAAACAGAACCATTGGCCTGTTTCGCAATCCTTCCGGTTTCAAGAATTAAATCTTTACCGGCAATTTGGAGTGTAACTTTTTGTGTCATTATTTACGCAGTCCCAGTTCTTTGATCAGTTTGCGGTATCCTTCCAAATTGGTCCGTTGAATATATTTCAACATCCTTCGGCGTTTGCCGACTAGAATTAAAAGACCGCGCTGACCGGATTTATCTTTTTTAAACTGCTTACAATGTTCCGTAAGTTGGTTGATTCGTTCAGTAAGCAGGGCAATCTGAACTTCCGCCGCGCCTGTATCCTTCTCGTTTTTTCCGAATTTGGCAACGATTGATGCTGCGCCTTCCTTTGTTAAAGCCATATATTTATCTCCTAAATTAGGTACTCGTTAAAAAAAAGCGCAATCTGTCAAAAAAACGGACGGATCAACATGCCTTTTTTATATATTTTCAGGAATTTGCAAAATTGTCAACCTTATAATACACAGCCGTATTTCCATTTTCCTGCGGTTTTTTCAACGATAGCTGTAAGTGACTCTTCTAAAAAAACCGCCGCTCTAAAATCAGGCGCAGAAGGCGCTGAAGACAGCTGTTTACCGTCCAGAATTGGCTCAAGCGGTTTACCGTGAACGATTTTTTCAGCTTCAGAGGGAGAAATTTCAAACCAAGGAAGTCCCAAAGAGCGAATTACGGTTCTGTCTATAGGTTTTAGAGATATTTTACCGTCATTCGCTGTGTATTGAGCGTCTTCCAGTTTGAAACCTGCAACCTGTGTCCGCGTAAGCGCGTAAAGATACGCCCTGCTTCCTGCAATAAGCGCTATGTCCCGCACAAGAGAGCGGATATATGTGCCGCTTGAACAATGTACAAAAATTTCAGCAAACGGCGGCTGCCAAGAGCGTAATTCCAGCCTGTAAATTGAGACAGGCCTTTCTTTCATTTGCGGAGTTTCGCCTGAACGGGCAAGAGCCGAAGCGCGTTTTCCGTTGACATGAATTGCCGAATACACGGGAGGCATCTGCATTATACTGCCTGTNAATTCGGCGANGGCGCTTTCAACTTCTTCACGCGAAGGCAGAGGGGCTTCNGCGGTTTTTTCGCCTTCGGGATCGAGAGTATCCGTTTCTGCGCCAAAACAAATCCTGCCAANGTACTGCTTGTCGCAATGAGAAAACCATGCGCTTAACTTAAGCGCCCTGCCCGCAAGAACCACAAGCAGACCCGTTGCGAATTTATCCAAAGTGCCGGTATGTCCTACTTTTCCCGTACCAAGAACGCGTTTTATTTCACCTAACGCTTCAAATGAAGTAACGCCCTGTTTTTTATTCAGCAGAATCAGTCCNGATTTGTCCATTCGCCGACTCTTTTTCCGGTGTTACCAATTCGTCAATTTTTTTTATTAAGTCAAAACTTTCGCCTATGCTGGTATCCGAATGAAAGCGCAATTTGGGAATTTTTCTGATATGCATCGCCAAGCCAAGCTGTGATTGAATAAATCCTGCCGCGCTTTGTAAGCCTTCGGCTCCTCTCTCAACATTTTTTCCGCGAATTTCAGAAACATAAACATCGGCATAGGAAAGGTCTTTTGATACATTAACCTTTGTGATGGACAGAAACGAATTAACCCTTTTGTCCTTTATTTTGCCTTCCAGAACAAGGGAGCTGATTTTTTCCTGAATTGTTTGTCCAAGCCGTTCAGCTCTGAATTGGGGCATAATCAGGAAGCGCTGAGCTTTCTGGCGATTTGCACAATTTCAATAACTTCAAATATGTCGCCTGTCTTGATGTCATCAAAACCGTCAAGCCCGATACCGCATTCATAACCGGATGATACTTCNCGCGCATCATCTTTAAACCGCTTAAGGGAGGCAATTTTGCCCGAATGTATGACAACTTGATCCCTTATTACATTTACGGTACAGCTTCGTTTTACAGTTCCGTTCTGCACATAACAACCGGCAATAGTGCCGATTTTCGGCACTTTAAATGTATCCCGTACCTCAACCTGACCTACAACTTCTTCTTTTGTATCAGGCTTTAACATTCCTTCCATTGCCAGTTTTATTTCATCAACCGCCCTGTAGATTACATTGTATTTTCTTATATCCACCTTTTCCTGTTCGGCAAGCGTTCTTGCCTTCGGCAAGGGGCGCACGTTAAAGCTGATAATTATCGCGTTAGATGCAATTGCAAGGTCTACATCGCCTTCNTTGACAGGTCCCGGNAGCGCCTGTATTACATGAAGCCTTATTTCCTTTGTGGAAAGTTTTTCAAGGCTTGACTTTAACGCTTCTGCAGANCCTTGAACGTCGGCTTTTATGATTACTTTCAGCTCCTGAATCTCGCCGTCGCTTATCATGTCATGCAGGTTATCCATTGTAATTTTCTTGATGGTTTTCGCATCTTCAAAGCGTTTAAGTTCCTGACGTTTGGAAGAAAATTCCCTCGCTTTCTTTTCATCGTTTACCACCTGCAGAGGATCTCCCGCGTTTGGAATGCCTTCAAAACCGAGAACTTCAACGGGCATTGACGGCGTCGCTTTTTTGATNTTTTCTCCCTTGTCATTGAGAATAGCGCGAACCTTGCCCGGCCAAATGCCTGCGACAAACGAATCGCCGATTGCAAGCGTCCCTTTTTCTATCATTACGGTCGCTACAATACCGGATCCATGATCAACTTTCGACTCAAGAATTTTTCCTTCCGCGCTGCGCTGGAAATTGGCTTTTAAGTCAAGAATTTCCGCTTGCAGCAGAATCGCCTCGATTAATTTATCAATNCCGGTTTTTTGCAAGGCGGATAGTTCTACAAACATAGTCTGTCCGCCCCAGTCTTCCGGCATTAATCCCAATTCCGAAAGCTGGCTTTTTACCCTGTCGGGGTTTGCCTCAGGTTTATCGATTTTGTTAACCGCGACTATGATTGGCACTTTCGCATCTTTTGCGTGATTTATTGCTTCTATGGTTTGAGGCATCACTCCGTCGTCTGCCGCAACAACAAGAACAACGATATCCGTTATCTGCGCTCCGCGCGCCCTCATGCGCGTAAAAGCTTCGTGNCCCGGAGTATCAAGAAAAGTGATCGCTCCATGCGGCGTTTCTACCATGTATGCGCCGATATGCTGAGTTATGCCGCCGAATTCACCGGAAACAACATCGGCCTTGCGGATTGCGTCTAACAGCTTGGTTTTTCCGTGATCGACATGTCCCATAACGGTAACCACAGGAGGCCTTGGCAATAACACGGCGTTTTCGTCAGAGACAGTTTCTATTACCGTCTCGTCATAAAGACTGATAATTCTTACATCGGCTCCGAATTCCGCCGCTAGAATAGTCGCGGTATCAGCGTCAATCTGCTGATTGATCGTAACCATTAATCCCATTGTCATCAATTTTTGAATTAAATCCGATGCTTTAAGGTTCATTTTACGCGCCAGTTCCGAGACAGACACTGTTTCCATTATGTCAATGGATTTCGGCACAGGATTGACAACATGCGTAATTTTTTTCTTTGTTTGGAGGAGTTTTTCCTCCATTTCAAGTTCTTTTTCTTTCCGGTTATATACAGGTTTTTTTGTTATGAACTTGCGTTTCGCCTGCGCCTTGCCTTCAGGAAGCGCTTCCGGCGGCGCAGCACCCATATTNCCGCGTCCGCCGGGACTGCGTTGAAAATTACCGACTCCCTGTTTANCTCCGCCGGGTCTTGGAGTAAATCCGGGCTTTCCGCCTAANCCCGCAGGACGCTGTCCTAAGCCGCTTCTGTTTTGACTGCCTTCATTATTCGGCTTATTACCGCCTCCTTTAAACGGCGGACGCGGAGGACGTTGGGCGGAATGACCTTGATTGCCGACAAGCTTTCCCCCTACCCTTCCGGCGGCTGCGGCAGGGCGCTGAGCCATTGGGAATGAACTTATTCTGGAAGCGTCATTTACGGCGGCATTTTCCGATTTTTTATCATGTTCTTTTTTGCCGGTACCTTCCGTCTGGCCTGATCCTTTTTTGTTGTGAACAGTTTTACCGGAAGGAGCGCTGACAACAACTTTTGGCTGATTTTTCTTTGCGCCCTGCACAGTTGGTTTTTTCATTACAACTTTAACTTTACGGCGCTCGCCTTCACCTGTTTTTGTAACAGAAACTTCCTCATTTTGAGTGTGCTTAATCAGCTGCGCTTTTGGTTTTTTTGTATTGTCAGATTCTTCCGCCATAATTTTCCTTTTTTATTCCTCTTCTTCGTATTCAAAACTCAAGCCAATACCGCAGCTTGGGCAAGTAGCCATATCCACTGTGATTTTCGCCCCGCATTCCGGACATTCATATTCTTCCGGTTCAGGATTTTCGTCAGCGCCGGTTTTTTCTTCCTGCGTATCATCCTCAAATTCCTCTTCTTCTTCGACAATCTCTACATATTCTTCGATAAGTTTACGAAGCTCATCAAGTTCGGATGAGGCAAGTCCTTTAGCTTCAAGTTCTTCCCGGCTTAAGGCTATAAAATCTTCAATAAAGTCTATGCCGTTATCAAGCAAGGTTTTGGCAATTCNGGCATCCACTCCCGGCAATTCGCTGATACGTGATATTTCATTATCGTAAGAATCCGTATCCCCGAAAAGTTGGGAAACNGCGCGGCGGGATTCTGCCGCAATATCCATCTCGGAAAACTGAGTCTCCGTCTTTACATCGATGTTCCAGTCAACAAGCCTGTTCGCAAGGCGTACATTAAGCCCCTGTTTGCCGATTGCAAGCGAAAGCATTGAATCGCTTACAACGGCAAGAGCCTGATGTTTGCCTTCGTCAAGAATTATCACATCACGCACTTCAGCAGGTGAAAGCGCATTCTTAATAAAGCGNCTCGGATCGGGATCGTATTTNAGAATGTCGATTTTTTCGCCTTCCAANTCCTTGATTACCGCCTGAATACGCACGCCTTTAAGACCGACGCATGCGCCTACNGGATCAACATCTTCACGGTTTGAATAAACTGCCAGCTTGGTACGGAACCCCGGCTCACGGACAATTTTATGAATTTCTACCGTCTTGTCATAAATTTCAGGAATTTCAAGCTCAAAAATGGCGCGTACAAATTCCGTGTGTGTTCTGGAAAGCACGATATGAAGTTCCGATGAATCTTTATCTTTTTTTACCTCTGCTATAAGGGCTTTTATCCTGTCATTTACGTGGTATGTTTCCCTCGGAGACTGATATTTTTTGGGAAGAATACCTTCCATTTTCCCCAAGTCAACATAAATAGTACCGTTGCGTTCGCGCTGGTAATAACCGATTATTATTTCTCCTTCTTTATCCTTAAATTCAGAATAAAGGCTGTCTTTTTGAATACCTCTGATAGTCTGATGAGCCTTCTGTTTGGCGCTTTGTACGGCTATTCGATCAAACTGTTTGGGATCAATTTCCACAAGTATTTCATCGCCTACTTCGGCGTCAGGATTTAATTCTCTGGCTTCATCCAGATCAATTTCGGTAACAGGATCATAAACACCGTCCTGTTCTACAATCTTTTTTTGAGCATAAATAGAAACTTCCAAATTTTCATCGTCAAATTTTACCACCGCATTATCCGCGTTACCGAAACGGTGCTTGTATGCGGCAATTAGCGTATCCTCAATGGTCCGCAGTATCAATTCTTCGGAAATACCGCGATCCTGATGCAGTTGGCGTATTGCCTGCGACATATCTGTTGCCAATTTATACCTCCTCAATAAAGAGTCTTGCTTACTTTATTATTCAGCAAGTTTTGCTTTTGCAATAATATCAAAATCAAGCCTTAAGGCCCCTTCTTTTGTCCTTAAAACAATTCCTTTTTCATCGGCAGTTTCCAAAATTCCTGCCGTCCAATCTGAAATATCAGTACGGTAACACCGTACTCCCCTGCCCAAATAATGGGTAAATTCAACGCCGTTTTTTATCAGCCTGTTTATCCCCGGCGAAGATACTTCAAGATAGATATCACTGCCAGGAAAGGCCAATTCCAATCTTGGCGTAATTGCCCGGTGCGCCTTTGAACAGTCATCCGTACCTGTAGACGTACCGTTATAAATTACAACCCTGACTTGGGCGCTCCCGCGATGCCTTGAAACAACCAATTCAACAAGCCGGAAACCCAATCCTTTAAGAATCTCTTCCAACTGTGCCTGTAAAGAAGCTATTTCCTGCGTTTCAGCATCTTTTGCGGTATACCGCATCATTTTCCTTCTTAAATACCCGATTATTTACTAGTTTTACAAGTTGAATTACCGGATATTATAAAAAAAAGGGCTTTTTTGAAGCCCTTTTTTTTATGAAAAACTTTAGTTAGTACTATAATACCTTTTTTTTATAAAAGTGTCAATATAAAATCAGGAATTTTTAGGAAGAATACGCTTCCCCGGCAATTGCCGCAGCTTCTTCAAACTCGCTGTGAAGCAAGTGTTCAGTAATGGCGCTAAGNCNGTCCCTAGTTGCCTTAGACCATGTTTTTTCCTTAACTTCCGCAAGAATTTCTTTGGCGGATTTCTTGTCAAACGATACGCACGCCGCCTGAANAGCCTGTAATTTTTCCCGTAAAAATGCAAGATCGTCTTCATTATCAATTTTGATTTCTTCTGTGATTTCATCCGGCGGTTTTAGTTTATCTATTACATGGCGAAGCGAAATCAAAAATTCAGGAAGTCCTTTNATAATCAAATTGATATTTTGATCACGCCCTGCCTGCTCCAGTTCCAAAGCTTTATCCGAAAGCTCNCCTTCGCCGATATTCGCAAGCGAACTTTTCATAGCATGAACATTGATAACATATTGTAAAAGATCATCAGATCTGCTGAAATTGTTTTTTAAAATATTATCCAGAATAGAGTATGCTTTTTCACCGTCACGTACAAAATATTCAGCAAGCTGCGGATCTATCGCAATATGATGCCTTCCTGACGCATATAAAACATTTTTCTGTCTGCGCGCTTCGTCAATAACTTCCGCAGGCTGTTTGTCGCGGATCAATTTGTTTAAAACTGCATTTAGCTGGCGGATATCTATTGGCTTGGAAATAAAATCATCAAAACCGTTACTAAGAAACATTTCCGCTTGTCCCATAATGGCGTTTGCCGTTAAAGCGACAACCGCGCCTTTATAATCAAGGCTGCGAATAATTTTTGCAGCTTCGATACCGTCCATTTTCGGCATCATGTGATCCATGAAAATTATGTCGTATTTTGCGCCGCCGCGTATTTTATCAACCGCCTCGAATCCGCTCATTGCTATATCAATTGACAACCCGTATGGAGCAAGAAGCCCGCGCGCTACATAAAGGTTTGTCTCAACGTCATCTACAACCAGAACCCTGCCATAAGGCATAAAGTCCTGTTTTATCTGCAGCTTCCTTATTCTTGTTACATTTTTAAGGTTTAACTTCTCAAGGTTATCCGCAAGCTCCTTCCCTATCGGGTTTCTGTCCGCGCACTCCTGCGGCAGTTTTACAACAAATACCGATCCCGCGCCGGGAGCGCTTTCTATGGTTATACTGCCATTCATCAGCTGAATTAAATTTCGCGTAATATTCATGCCAAGACCGGCGCCTTCTGTTTTCCGGTTGGCTTCAAGATTAAACCTGCCGAATTTATCTCCCAGTTTTTTTATATCATCGGGTGTCATACCCTGCCCTGTGTCGCTTACGCGGAAAACGAGCATGACGCTTGAATTATTATCAATAGGTTCTGTAAACAGCGACAGNTCGACAAGTCCTTCATCGGTATATTTAAATGCGTTGGAAAGCAGATTGTTTAATATCTGCTTTATGCGTAATTCGTCTCCGATCAGGAATGTAGGTATATCCTCGCTCACATTCAGCTTGAATTCTATCGCCTTGCTTTCGTAACGTATTATATTTAATTTAACAATGTCATGNATTAGGCTTGATATGTCATATTGAGCGTTAATAAGCTCAAGTTTTCCNGCTTCTATTTTGGACAGATCAAGTATGTCGTTNATAATGCCGAGCAGCAANTCGCCCGAATTNTAAATTCTTTCAAGTCCTTCTCTGACTGCAAGCGGAATAGCGCTGTTTTGAAGCTGAATTTCCGTTATCCCCAAAATNGCATTCATNGGAGTGCGGATTTCATGGCTCATTTTTGCAAGAAAATCGCTTTTTGCCTTGCTGCTTTCCTCCGCAATNTCCGCCCTTCGCATCTCCGCTATCATTGTATTAAGTTCTCTTAAATCTCTTATGTATCCTGCAACGGCGTATACACCCCTGAATTTGACGCGTACAAAAGAAACTTCTGTCGGTATCTGTTCGCCGCCGGCGTTCTGAAATATCCAATCAAAATTGCAGCNGCCTTCTTCGAATGCCATGCTGATATATTTATAAATTTCCTCGACTGACAATCCGCCTGAAGGCTGATATTCCGGAAAGAATTTATTGATATTTTCTATAAATTCATTTTTATTTTCCAGCTCAAACAGCCTTACTATTTCCTGATTACATTCAAGAATTTTAAACGAGTTGTCAATCATAAAGCAGCTAAGAGGCGTAGTGTCAAACAAAATCTGCGCACATTCATCTGTTTCGCGCATTTTTGTTATCATGGCTTTTACATCGCGCAAATCGCGTGAATATCCGCATATATTATATTCTTTTCTGTATTTTACGCGGACAAGGGTAATTTCACACGGAATTAATTCACCGCTTAATTTCCTGTGAAGCCACTCAAACTTCTGATAGCCATCATCAAATGTTTTCATTAAATAATTACGGGCTTTTTCCAGCGAAAGTCTTCCGTCCGGCTGGTATTCCGGAGAAAGCTCAAAAAATTTATCAATATATTCCTTTTTACCGGATAATTGAAAAAGATTTACNGCTTCCTGATTACAATCAATAAGTTTAAGATTACTGTCCCATAAATTGGCACATAACGGTACCGCGTCAAGCAATACCTTTGTTTGTTCTTCCGCCTTTTTTTTGGCNGTAACAATGCTGAGCAGAATAGCGCTTAACCCTGCCGCAAAAATCAACGCAAGTACAATCAGGATATACGCTATTTTAACTACGCTTTTATAATAGTTTTGTGAATAAGCCAGTATTGCAAGATACCAGCCGTTGTCAAGACGGCGGATAAAAAGAACAGCGGCNTTGCCGTTGTAATCCGTAGCTTTGCGCTCAGAAATATCTTTCCCCTTCATTAACTCGTCTTGTATTGCAACGCCGTCATTCATCATGCTTAAATATTTGCCGATGTATGCAGGATGAGGATGCGCAATTACATTAAAATTTCCGTCCATCAGTATTCCGTAACTGTCTTCGGTAACGGATGTATCAACCGCATATCTCCTGATCCTGTCAAGTAAAATATCCAGACAGACTATGCCCAACGGGTTTCCGTTATTGTCAAAAATTCGGCGTACAAATGTTATGGAAATTGAATCAGAATATATATCTATAAACGGTTGTGTTACGCCAATGTTTCCGGCAGNTTCAACAGCTGCCGTATACCAAGGACGGCTTTTTGGATCATAATCGTCAGGAGGAACCCAGCCAATTCCGTCACAAAATTTTTCGCCGAAAACATCAAAAAAAGCGTAAACGCCGGTTGTATATGACGCCAGCCTTGCATCTTCAAGCATAAAGTCCGTTNTACTCATTATAAATTCTTCTATCTGATTAAAACTGCTGCCGCTAAGAATCATACTGCGCACGGTTTCCGATACAACGTTGAGAGTTGTTTCAAATTCCAGCAGTTCGGAATTAATTTTTTCCTGNGTAGTTTTTATTGCATCGTTAACCTTATCCATCAAATGNCTGCGTTCTATACCGGCCATAAAGTTGTAACTGAAAAAAACCATCAGGGCAAACGCAAGAAATACGGACATAACCTGTGCATGGGTAATCAGCTTAAGTAATTTTTTTAATATTGAACGCATTATAAACCTGCTTTTACAGATTTAAATANTTCTCTTGCTGCAAAAAAAGCTTCAACTATTTTCGGATCATAATGAGTGCCTGAACCTTCCANAATAATTTTTACCGCTTCTTCCTCTGAAAACGCCTTTTTATACGGCCGTTCTGAAACAAGCGCGTCATAAGTATCTACAATCGCCATTATGCGCCCTTGAAGCGGGATATTTTCTCCTTTAAGTCCGCGCGGATATCCTTTCCCGTCCCAATGTTCATGATGGCTGCTTGCAAACAGCCACGCGTTACGCATAAAATCCCCTTCGCCTGTCCGCTCAATAATCTTGTCTATTATCCGTTCCCCTTCTATAACGTGAGTTTTCATCAATTCGTATTCTTCTTCGGTAAGTTTCCCCGGCTTGTTGATAATAATGTCNGTAATGGAAATCTTCCCAAGATCGTGCATACGNGCGGATGAAACTACTTTTTCCTCATCCCATTTATCTATTTCATCTGAATACACGCCCTGTTCTTTCATCGTATCGACAAGTATTTTTATATACATTGATGTCCGTTCAATATGTCCGCCTGTTCCCTTGTCCCTGTTTTCTACCATATCCGCCAGCACTGAGATAATATTATTCTGAAGCTGATTCAACTTATATGTTTTTTCACGGATTATCCCGTCAATATCAAGATGTATCCTGATACGATTTAAAAGCACCGCAGCGGAAAAAGGTTTTGTGATAAAATCAACAGCCCCCATTTCAAGTCCGCGGGCTTCCGCCTCCGTATCATTGCGTCCTGTAAGAAATATGACAGGTATTTCCGACCATTTGGTTATTGATTTTAATTTTTGCAACGCCGTAAATCCGTTCATCTCCGGCATCTCTATATCCAGAAGAATAAGATCCGGCGTNATTNTGCTCANAAGAGAGAACATTTTTGCCGCAGACGGCATCGTCATTACGCTGTATTTATCTTCAAGTACCGTTTCTGCCATTGAAAGATTGGTATCGCTGTCATCTATAATAAATACTGTTTTCAATATCATACGCTCCTTTAAGATAAAATACAATAAAAATTCTATTATAAATATAAACATAATGTCAAGAAAAACCTTTTTTAGCATGATAATATATATATTTACTGGCATATTCCTTAATATTATGATAAGCATAAATGAATAAAATCCGATTATTTTTATTTGAAAGAGGTTATTATGCCAATAAAGATACCAAAGGCTCTGCCGGCCTATGACGCTTTGTCCCGTGAAGGGGTTTTTGTAATAACAGAAGACCGCGCCGAACATCAGGATATAAGGCCCTTACGCGTAGGCATAGTTAATCTTATGCCGACCACCATTGATACTGAAATTCAACTTCTTAGGCTGTTGGGAAACAGCCCGTTACAGGTTGATATAACATTTTTAAAGATGAGCAGTCATACGTCAAAACACGCGCCGCCGGGACATCTTGAAAAATTTTATACCAGCGCGGATGAAATTGTCCGTGTGAGAGCCCATTTTGACGGGCTTATCATTACAGGCGCGCCTGTTGAAACGCTCCCTTTTGAAGAAGTTGATTATTGGGATGAACTTGTAAAAATAATTGATTATTCAGAAAAAAATGTCTTTTCCGTTATGCACATTTGCTGGGGAGCGCAGGCNGGTCTATACCGTCGTTATAAAATCCCTAAAAAGCCGCTGGAAAAAAAACTGTTCGGCATTTTTCCCCATGCTGTAAACGAGCAGTATCATTTGCTTTTCCGCGGGTTTGACGATGAATTCCTTGCTCCGCAATCAAGACACACTACCTGTGATCGCAGCGCCATTGCGGCGGATTCGCGCCTTACCATTCAGTCGGAAACTTCTGAAACCGGAGTATTTATCGCTACCGCGCGGGAAGGCAGAGAAATATATGTGACAGGGCATCTTGAATATGATCCACTCACCCTTGACCGTGAATACCGCCGTGATATTTCAAAAGGGCTTTCAATCGAAGTTCCAAAAAATTATTATCCTGATGACGACCCGTCCAAAACGCCCGTTGTCCGCTGGCGCGCACACGCGAATTTGTTTTTTGACAATTGGCTGAACTATGTGTATCAGGAAACTCCTTTTAATCTGGACGAACTTGAGTAGCTTG
>WRGH01000006.1 GCA_009787285.1 Brevinematales bacterium | reverse complement strand
ACTTGCCGTTTTCAGTATTAACTCTGAGCAGTGGATGAGAAAAATAAATAATATTAATATATCCGGTAAATTCTCGCGTCAGTAGCGTTTAATAATTATTAATCGTGAGCCGGGTTATTTTTAACCTTTTTAATTGCCATTGCTACTGCTTCTTTGATGCTGTTGGCATAGGATTGTTCCGTCATTGCCTGAGACGCATAAAGAGTTCCCAGCAGTGAAAAACGATACAACGGCTTTACCGTGTTAAGCGCAATTGCGGCCATATCTACAATACATTCATTGCACTTACATACCTCAATGGTATTATCCTTTAATTGATTCTCAATCTCCTGGATTACCATGATTTCAGCTTCATTCTTTAAAAGATTAAAATCATATTCGTCAATATAAGCCATACTCCCCTCCACTCCTAATATTACATCAGAAAATATTTTTTATCAAGTTTATTTTTCCGTATTATGATCTCTCACCATAGGTGTAAATTTAGCGAATTTCGTTACCATTCCCAAATTTACAATTCCTGTAGGCCCGTTTCTCTGTTTCGCGATAATTAGATCGGTTGGTATAATATCAAGGGGGGACTTGGGTTTATCGTCATCCTTGCTTGTCTTTTTAGGCTGTTCACGATTCAGGAACATCACAAGGTCTGCGTCCTGTTCTATTGAGCCTGAATCGCGCAGATTTGCCAAAGTAGGCGTTTCCCACTGGGCGTCGCGGTTAAGCTGGCAAAGAACTACTACAGGAATGTGCAATTCACGGGCAAGACTTTTTAAAGACCTTGAAATTTCAGAAATCTGTTCATAACGCGGCAAGGAACTGTTTTCGTGCCCAATAAGCCCCAAATAATCAATAAAAATTATCTGCACCTGCTGCTGCGAGCGTACTTTTCTTGCCTGAGCGCGAAGATCCAGAAGCCTCATATTCGGCATATCAACTATGTAAAAAGGAGCTTCATATATTATACCCATAACATCTACAATTTTTTTATAATCGCCTGTGCTTAAAAACCCGGTTCTTATACTTTGCGCCAGAACCATCGCTTCGCTGCTTATAAGACGCTGCGCAAGCGCTTTTTCAGACATTTCAAGAGAAAAAAACGCGGCGGGAATCTTTTTATGAAACGCTATATGGGAAGCCATATTCAGGGCAAGGGCGGTCTTGCCGACAGAAGGGCGCGCTCCGATTATGATAAACTCGTCAGGCTGAAAACCTGATGTCATTTGATCAAGCTTTTCAAAACCGGAAGAAATGCCTGTTATCGGATTGTTTGACTTNCTTGCCTTGTCAATAAGTTCAATTGTTTCTTTAAAAACTTCCCCTATTTTTTTTGATGTAAAAACCTGACGNTCATCGCTGAGTTCAAAAATATGCTGCTGTACTTCTTCAAGCACTTCCCTTGCTTCCCTAGACTCATCGTAGGCGCTTATACCGATACCGGAAGCTACCTTTATAAGAGAACGTTTTAACGAATAATTTTTTACCGTTTGCGCATAATATTCGATATTTGCGCTTGAAGGAATTACGGTCGTCAGGCCTGAAACATACGAAGCGCCGCCGGCTTCGTCAAGTTTGCCCATTTGTTTTAATTCCTGAACAACGGTCTGTATATCAGCGCGAAGGCCCTTGGCGTCAAGGCTTAAAACAGCCTCGTAAATCCTCATGTTTGTGCGGGAATAAAAATCAACGGGACGCAAATGAAGCTGAATGGCGGCGGTTACAGCGTCCATGTCAGCCAGCAGACTTCCAAGCGTAGCNTGTTCCAGCTCATCATCATGTGGGGGCGTTTTATCCCTAATCCTTNCGGCCATACTTGTATAAAGCTATGTTAATTATTTTGAATGGGTTCTACAGAAGCTTCCGCCGTTTTTTCATCGGCAGTTTCCCGAGCCGTTTCTTCTTTTACTTCATGACGATCTTTTCTTCCTCGGCGCGGCGCAGGTTTTGACGCCGGCGCTTCAGTTTTTATTTCCTGACCAATAACCGTAATTGAAATTTCCGCAGACTGATTTTCATAGAGTTTAACCGTCGCCTTGTATTTCCCGGCATTTTTAAAGCTGCTTCCGGCAATTTCGATACGCTTCCGTTCAATCTGGAATCCGTTCTTTGCAAGCTCTTCCGCAATGGTCTGATTTGTAACAGCGCCGTAAAGTTTTCCGTTCGCTCCGGCGGGCATGGTAATTGAAAGTTCAAGCTCGCTCAATTTTTCTTTAAGCCCTCTCGCGTCAAGGCGTTTTTGTTCCTTACGCGCTTCTATTTCCGCCCTTCGTCCTTCAATAAGTTTAATCATCTTCGGCGTATAAGGAAGCGCTATTCCCCTGGGGAAAAGATAATTACGCGCATAACCTTTTGCTACGTCTTTTACATCGCCTTCTTCGCCAAGAGTTGCAAGCTCCTTGTTTAAAATAACTTTCATACCAAGCTCCCCGGAACATATGGTTCCGCAATACCCCGAAAAGTTTGTACGGAGTATCTGAAAATAAATTCAGCCGCCAAAAAGCAGCTGTTTTAAGAACCTGTTACCACAAATGCAACATAGTTCTTACGGCTTCGGAGTAGAAGCCTTAAAGGCATCAAATTTTCAGCCTTTTTTATTCAGCGACATAGGGCAGCAGCGCAATGCTCCTTGCCTGTTTTATTGCAAGAGCCAACGCCCGCTGATGTTTTGCGCAAGTGCCCGTAATGCGGCGGGGGAGAATTTTTCCCCTTTCTGTGATAAATCTGCGCAGTGTATCTGATTCTTTATAATCAATTTTCATTTTTTGAGCGCAGAATTTGCATACTTTTTTCTTAAAAAAAACTTTTGCGCCCTTTCCGCCTCGCCCTGAACGGTCATCGCCGTCCCTGTCGTCCATGTGCATATCCATTCCCTTGTCATGACGTGAAGAATGGTCATTATCAAAATATTTTTCATCTGACATAATAAACTCCTTTAATTTTAAAACGGAATATCGTCTGCAAAACCGTCATCTTTTGATGAATTGTAAGACCCTGATGAATCTTCCGAATAACCGCCTGAGTTTCCGCCGGAATTATTTCCGCCGGATGAACTATTGNTTTGTCTTTCTCCGGAAGACGATCCTCCGCCCAAAAGCTGTAAATAATTGGTTACAATTTCCACTTTTGACCTGTTCTGACCGTCCTGCTGCCATCTATCCTGACGAAGCTCTCCGTCGACTCCTACCATTTTACCTTTAACAAGATACGGATGAAGGGACTCACCCTGTTTNCCCCATACAACGATATCGAAGAAATTCGCTTCGTCTTCCCATTGATCTCCGTTTTTTTTTCGCCTGTTAACTGCAATAGAAAATTTGCAGACAGCCTGTCCGCCGGACGTGTATTTTAGCTCGGCATCCCTTGTAAGCCGCCCGATTAACGAAACATGATTTAAGTCTGCCATACCCCGCTCCTACTCGTCAATCCGCACAAAGAGATATTTGAGCAGATTGGCNTTAAGTTTGAGAATCCGGTCAAGAACGGCAATTTTTGCAGGATCAGCTTTAATTCCAAAAAGGACATATCTTCCTTTTTTTCTTTTTTTAATTTCATAGGCAAGATCGCGTTCTCCGATTTCATCGGTTTTTTCAATCTCGACTCCGTTGGCGGCAAGATCGGCAATTAAATGATCCCNCCCTGCCTTGTGCTGATCTTCTTCCATTGGGAAGATGACTGTTAACTCATAGCGGCGCATAATTCCTCCTTATGGCCATAGTCCGGCGTCATTTTTAACGCCGGAAAAGAGGTTTTGTTAAAACTTCGTTTTTTACGCAGGAATTTTACTTAATAAAACTCCTGTAAAAAGAGATTATTTTAAAAAATAAATTATGTCAATACACATACATAGACAGTATTATCTTATGTAATTAAAAATAATACCTATTTCATATAAATTACGCCGACTTNCGTATAACTAAATTTGTAGGCAAGAGCAAGGTTAACGCGTTTTCTCCCCATCCGGCGGTGCGATTTATAATCATTTCCACCGCACGGTAACCCATAGCGCGTTTCTGGACATTTATACTGGTTAGTTGGGGATTGGTATATTCGGCTATTTCAATATTATCAATACTGATTAGCGCTGTCTCACTTGGGACTGCAATACCCTTTTCGTGCAGATAGAGNAGGATTCCGATAGCTACTTCATCGGAACCTGCGCAAATTGCTTTGGGCAATATTTCCCTGTTTTTATACAGTTGTTGTACAGCTTTATATCCTGTCAACATATCAACCGCAACGCCGGTGTAAAGTCCGGATATATCTTCCATTCCTTTCTCCAAAAAAGCCTGCTTAAACCCTGTAACCCGCTGGTCCGGTTCGCCTATGTAAACAATGTCGGAATATCCCTGATCAACAAGATAACTTACAGCCCGGAAAGCCGCAGCCTGCCGGTCAAATGACACAGAGGACAAGCCTGCTATCTGCCAATCCACGCAGACGATTTGATCGATCTGCTCCTGAATACGCTTAATAAGCTGAGTGTCTTCATGGGTTTTCACACATTGATCAAGGGCTACCAGTAAAAGTCCGCAGATTTCCTCGGAATGAATTAGCTGGTTAAATAATACCACATTTTTTAACTCATCAAAAAAACGTATAAACCGAATGTGAAAACCTTTTTCGTGGGCAGCCTGATGAATTCCGGCCAATATTTCCGCATAATACGGCCTCATGAACATTTCAGTATTACACAATACAATGCCAATATTTTGGTCTGCAAAAACTCCCTTGTTACCCATGCATAAAGCTTGAGCGAATTTATTCGGTCTGTACTCCAACTCATTGATAGCGTTAAGAATCTTTTGCCTGGTTTCCGGAGCTATAGAACGGCTTCTTCCGTTGATTACATAAGATACCATACTACGGGTTACACCGGCTCGCCGGGCTACATCATCCTGCGTTATTTTTGCGTTAAGGTTATTTTTCACCGGGCTCTCTCTTTTTTGCTAATATAATTATACCGTATGGCGGCAACAATATTGTACCGGAAATAGACTCTTCGGTTAACATATCTCTGTATACATTTTCTCCAAGTGAAACCGTTGTTTCTCTGCAGTTAAAATTCATTATAAACATAACGCCGCCCCGTTCACGGACAGAAACTCCGGCAGGTATTTCCCGCAGAACACAAGAATCTACACTGTGTTTTTTACAAAGTTCCCGGTAAAACCAGTCTATAAATGCCTGTCTGGTACGGGTACAAATATAGTAGGCCGTCCCTTTTCCGTATTCGCAGGCTGTAACCGCAGGCAATTCTTCAAAAGATGAGGTAAACACACCTAAGGCTTTCGCTCCGCACAGACGAATCCGATCAGCGTAATGGGTGGCCTTCCAGTTATTTCCGTTCATTACGAACTCCGGCGCTTCATAGTAGGCGATTGTTTTTGTTTCTTCAACCGCAAGTCCAAACACATCAGTTAAATTGCCGGGAGTTCCCCCAATGTAACAAAGATCGCTCTCATTCACAATACCTGTCAAATAGGTAGCAACCGCAACGCCTCCATGACTGATAAACGCACGGATTTTTTCGGCCGTTTTTTCGCTGAGCATATAGAGCATTGGAAAAACGATAAGCCGGTATCGTTCAAAATCGGCATATTCAGGACCTATTACATCGCAGGGAATACCGGCCTTCCAAAAAGCTCCGTACTGGGCAATACATTCCTTCTGGTAATTTTTTCCGGTATTTCGCTGAAGCTGGGCATTGCCCAAAGCCCAGCCGTTCTGGAAATCGTATACTACTGCCGCTTGAACTTTCGTATCTGTTCCTGCAACGGCGCTTAACTTTTTAATTACAGAACCTGTTTCCGCCACCTCGCGGAAAATGCGGGTATCATCAGTACCTAAGTGGGAAATAACCGCATCATGAAATTTTTCCTGACCTCCCCTGCTTTGCCTCCATTGGAAATATTGAACCGAATCCGAACCATGCGCGACAGCCTGTATTGAGGAAAGGAGATGCATTCCCTTCTTTTTTTTCTTGCTAATTCCCTGCCAGCTATTTGCGCCCGGACCGGATTCCATCATTAAAAAAGGCTTACCTAAGTAAGAGCGGCACATATCGTGAAAAAAGCCGGTCTTAATTGCCTCAGGTCCGTCGTCGGGAGCGCAATGCCATTTAGGATAATTGTCCCAGCTTATAATGTCCACATATCCGGCAAACTTGTGGTAATCGAGACCGACATCCGGCATCTGGAAATTCGTTGTAACGGGGATATCTGGTGTTATGCGCCGAAGAGGTTCGCTTTCAGCCAAAAAAAAGTCAATTGTCCGGTCGCTGGTAAAGCGCTGCCAGTCCAGCATGAGTCCGTGAATCGAAGGATCAGCGGGGAATATTTGCTCCCATGAAGTAAATCGATGACTCCAAAAAGCGGTATACCAGGCCGCATTCAAACTGTCCAGAGTTTCGTAGCGTTTTTTTAGCCAATCACGAAAAGCCGCAAGACACTGGGGACAGAAACAGGGTATACCGTTGTATTCGTTGGATACGTGCCACAGGATCAGCGCCGGATGAGTTCCGTAACGCTCTGCAAGACGTGTATTGATTCGCACGCAAGCTTCACGGTATTTTACAGAACTGCGGCAGTGGTTATGCCGTCCGCCGTGGGGCTGCCGTATACCGTCAGCCGCCATTTGGCAGACTTCAGGGTATTTTTCTGAAAGCCATGCGGGTTTTGATCCGGATGGGGTAGCAAGGATAATCTTCTGGCCGTTTTTATGCAGCCGGTCAAAACATTGATCCAGCCACTCAAAGTTATAAATACCTTCATCACTTTCCAGCATTGACCAGGAAAAGACACCCACAGCGAGGACATTTATCTCCGCCTCCCGCATATAGACAAGGTCTTTGTCAAGCTGTTCAGGTAAATCCAGCCACTGTTCGTAATTGTAATCCGCTCCGTGCAGCAATCCTCCGACGAATTGCCCAACGCTCATTCTTTTACACTCCCGGCATAACTCCGATTGTCAGGCATATTTATCCGCAGTCCGTTCAATTCGTTAATGGCGGGCAGTAAATTCCCTTTATAATCAAACAGGCATTGATTCGCCCATTCGTTCCCTCCGGTTTTGTGTTCCTCGCCTATGTATTTGCGCGCTGCCTCAGTTGCCCATGTCGATCCATCCATCGGAAGCCATCCGGGCTCCCAATAGTAAATGCCTTTGCAGCGTTTAACGCTCTTTACCATTTTCACAAGATCGCGCAAAAAGTTACATTGTCCTTCTTTGCTATGCGGATACGGCGGAAGACTGCCGTCCGGTAATTTTATACTGTCGTTAATAACAAGTGAAACGCCGGGAGTAACTGCATAATGCTCATTGGTAAACGGATAAGCGGTTTCTACAACTATTATGTCCTTATTGTAACGCGCGGAAATATCCTCCAAGTTATCCTTGAACTTCTGCATTGTTCCGTGCCAATGCGGATAGTACGATACTCCGATAATATCGTAATCAATNCCCGCCGCCGTTACCGCGTCAAACCACTGCCGGTATCTTTTATTATCGCATGACCGTTCAAGGTGAAAAATTATTTTGACGTTTCCGCTTTCACGCGCCGCCGCAACCCCCGCTTTTAACAGACGGATCATTTTATCATAACAGGTTGGCTCGCCTGTAACCTTATCGTATTCCACCTTGCCGACCGGCCAAAGCATACCGTTGGTAATCTCATTTCCTATCTGCACATAATCGGGATAAAGCACCTCTTTTTTACAGCGGGCAAGAATCTCTTTCGTATACTCATAAACGGCCTTTTCCGTCTGTTCCGGCGTAAAACCCTGCCACGCTTTCGGGATAACCTGTCTTGCGGGATCCGCCCAAAAATCAGAATAGTGAAAATCAAGCATCCAATTCATTCCGTTTTCTACAACGCGCCGTGCGCCGCGTAAAACAGTTTCTATATCACAGCCGCCCGCTCCGTAGGTTTCGCCTTTTTCATTAAAGGGATTGTTCCATAGGCGTAAACGGATACTCGTAACACCGTGTCTTTTAAGAATGTCGTAAAGCGGGGCTTCTTTTCCGTTTTCATAAAATTTACCGCCCAGTCGTTCTGTTTCTTCAAGAGTTGAAACGTCCATTCCTATTTTCATCATAGTTTCCTTTAGTCTTCAAATTTTTCTATACGGTCAAGAAGGTTGCGGTACCGAAAGCGCGCCATATCGTTCTTTTTGATTACATCCGCTTCGTTACCCGTATAACAACACCTTAAACAGTAATATTCTTTTTTTCCGGCATCGTAAAACATATCGATGTCTAAATCCCGCATAAAGCAGGACGGACACCGGTAATTCATTTTGCCTTTTTTAGCCTGAGCCATGATACAAACTCCCCCCCATCGCTGATTTTTTTCTTTAAGCCCAAAGTAAACATAGGTGAAAACGCGTAACCCTCTCTTACGTAAGCTTCCGCATTGCCGGACGGCTCAAAATCAATGCGGGTGTTAATAGCGCCGATCTCCGCCGAAGCGTAAACTGCGCAGGCGGACTTAACCTCGCGGCACTTATAATTATAATTAATTACCTTTTCTCCTTCGGCGCCTTTCACCGTTAATGTGACACAGGTCATATCTTCAGGGTATTCGGTAGTGCCGTAACAGGCGGTAATGTATTCGTCAAACTCCACTTCGGCAGGTTTGGACATATTCAGTATCTTTCGGATGGTTTTAACAGCGGACGACCCTTCTTCAAAATCGTATACGGTTTGTACCGTTAATCTTAAATCCGAAAACTCTATTTCGACAGGATCAAGCGTAAGACTGCGTGTATTGCCGCTTTGGCTGAATTTTGCTTTGGTACGGCATAAACACAGATCGGCCTCTTCGCCGTTGTAATGAATTTTTAAGCTGCGGATTGTTCCCTCACCGGCATAATGCGTGAAGAAACCCGCGCGGTACATGGACTGCACTAAAAACGGATAGGACGCGTCCTGAACATGTTTAGTGCCTATGCCTACAGGCCAATTAATTTTTGCTGCGTACGGTCTAAGGTCTATCAGCGCGCCGCCCTGATTCATGTCAACGCAGGTACGCATGAAAGGGTCGCAATACCAAAATAACTGCTTGTCAGAACCGTAAAGTATGTCCCTCCACAGCGCGCATTCCGGTGTTGTGTAGGTCTTTTTTGAGCGGTAATAACCGGCATATTCCGCCATTGTCATATCAACGCACTTGCCTTCTTTTTTAAGTTTGCCGTAGTACGCCATGCAATCTTCGTAACTTTTTACGCTAAGTTCAAACGGAACTTCCCACCTGCCCGCCTTGTTCATCCAACCGGGACCTACAAACACCATGTTGTAAGCCTCGCCTTCGTTGTATTTTTCTAAATGCCGGTATTGATCGATAAGGTTAAACAGGTACGGATATTCGCCGTCTTTATAAATCATCCCGCGCAGTACATTCTGCGGATGCGTTCCGAAATTAGAGCCGTTGCCGTCAAAGCAAGCCAAAAGATCCCGCGACAGATGAGGTATAGCGACTATCCCGCTGTCCTCTGTTTCATCGGCAGCGGGCGCGTGCGTATTTTGCTTAGATGGTATCCACGGATTCCACGGTCCGCCGTCAAAGAGCGTGTACCATGAGTTGTTACAGGTTCTGTATGCTTTTGGACCTTCTTCCCAGCAGGTGGTAATCGCGCATATAACCTGCGGGTATTTTTCCTTTATATAATTTATTAGTTCGGCATCCATGTAATAAGACCCGGTAGAGGCGGGATAGAAGCCGAATATTTCATAAAATTTACCGAAGACATCATCCACTATCGCCTTTTTGTCTTCGATAGAGAACATCCATATACAAAAATCTTTTGTTTTGTATTTTTCCCTGAATTCATTACAGGGCAGTCCCAGAAGCGACAAGGCAATCTCATCGCCGTACTTGCGGTTGTCGTCCTTCGCGGTTTGTACCGCCTCAGCGTTAAACAAACTCGCGTACGTCATTTGAATTGTTGTTTTTAACCCGTTTTTATGCGCAATGCTTTGCTGCAATTTAAAAATATCCAACGATTCGGTTAAAAGGCCTTTCGCTCCGATATTTTCCTTCTTCCCGTGTCCCGTAACCTTTTCCGCATATTCGGGAACCATTTCGGGACGATGTATCAGGTTTAGTATAAAATTTGACATTACTCACTCCGCTTTACACATTACTGTTCACCCGAATGTATACCACCTGCTGTGGGGCTGTCTTATATAAACCATATCCCCCTCCGGAATTTCCGGATAATCCAGCCTGTTGATAATTTTTATATTCTGTGCAGTAAACCAAGCTTTTACTGCAAGACAATCATTCTTTTATAGCTCCCATCATAACTCCGCCGATTATATATTTTTGAGAGGCAAAAAATAACACCACTACGGGAATCGCCGCCATTACCGTTCCGGCCGTTACAATCCCCCAGTTGATGTCAAAGCGCTGTTGAGTAAACAGATAAATGCCCACCATTACGGTAACTTTATCATTTCCTTTAAGGAGGAGGTTTGCAATTATAAAATCACCGTAAGTACTCATAAATGCAAGAATAGCAACAGTGATTACCATTGGCTTTATAACCGGTAAAATTATTTTCCAGAAAACCTGCCAGTAAGTCGCGCCTTCAATGAGCGCCGATTCATCCAGTTCCTTAGAAATTGAATCAATGTACGACTTAACCATTAGAACGTTAATACTCATAGACCCTGCGACATACACACATATTAACCCGGTGTGGGTGTTAAGACCGACAACAGGAAAATAATTACCAATTTGCTGCATCATAATAAAAATTGCGAGCATAGCAAGAATTCCAGGAAAAATGTTTAGGATCATAATCCCCATCATAACTCCCTTCTTGCCTGCAAACCGGAAACGTGACAGGGCGTAAGCCGAAGTACATGTGAGCAGTACGATAAAAAATACTGAGATCAACGAAACTTTTAAGGAATTAAGCATCCATTTGCCGAAAAACAAACTGGTATTACCAAGGAGATTCCGGTAATTGTTTACCGTAAAGCTGGAAGGAATCAGATGCGCTCCCAAAAGTGAACTGGCGGGGTTAAAAGAAGTGGAAACAACCCAAAAGAACGGGATTACCGCGAATATAACAAGCGCTACCGCAATCAAGTATTTTATTGTATTAAAGCTTTGCTTTTTAACAATGTACATGTTTGTCTCCATATTTAATACTCCTTTGCCTATTGTGATTCTTTAATAGCTTTAGTATTCAGAGTTTGGAAGAATACCATAAGCGCCACCAGAATAAAAAGCATTACCGTGATAGCCGCGGAAAAACCGTAATCTGCGGCATTAGATGAACTAAAGCCCAAACGGTAAATAAACGAGATAAGAAGATCTGTATAACCCATTGGCACCGCCGTATCCGCCATTGCAGGAAGTCCGGCATTAAAGCCCCAGATCAGGGTAAAATTATTAAAATTGAAGCAGAAAGATGCAATCACCAGCGGGGCNAGAATACGCATTACCAAAGGTAAGATTATTTTTNGTACCACTGTAAATGAACTTGCTCCGTCAATTGCGGCGGCATCGAAAAGCTCATCAGGTATGGCCTTGAGCGCACCGGATGCCAGTACGTAAAAATAAGGATATGACAAATACACATTGATCAAAATCAGGGCAAAACGAGTCCAGCCTACATTGGTAAAAAACCTAGGAGAAGACCCGAAGAAATTAGTTATTACAGTTGTAACCAATCCCATATTTTCGTTAAGCAGGGCGCGCCATACCATGATCGAAACCAGTACCGGAATCGGATAAGGAACTATGAGCAATGTACGGATAAGGCGCTTGTATTTCAAATCCTCAAAAAGCAGAGCGATCATCATACCAATAGCAAAACTTATCAGTACCGAAAAAAGAGAAAAAATAATATTCCAGACAAGTATACCAAATACCGGTTTTAAAAACCCCGAGTTACCTAAAAAACCGGCGTAATTTTTCCATCCTATGCCCGTAAAAAAACCGGGTGTCAGAATTTTACCCGATTGGGAGGTATAGGTACCCGTAATAGATTTGTAAACTTCGCCGCTTCTGTTATCGGTAAACGTATCCTCGCTATTGTTATAACTGTATAGGGGCAGCTGCACAGACGCTTCCTGCAAGGAAAGAATTTTGACAACTAACGGAGGCCGGCCAAAATCCAATCCTCCAAGCGTTTGCAGATTCTGCATTACTTCCCCTTGTTTCATCATTTCATAACCGTCAATAACAGAAGGAGGAGTCTTAAAATTCCGCTCTTCAAGACTGCCGCCCGGCTTAATAGTAGAAAAGGTATCGTTTTGCAGCAAAAGCATAAAATCATTCCCTTTCCGGTAGACTGTCCAGACATAGGAACCGCCGTCATCAGGGCTGTACATTTCTTCAGAAAGCCGCCGTACTGCCAAAGACTTGGTTAACAGGTGTCCGCCGCTCATATTGGTAAAGGAAAGGTATACTGTGTAAAAAATTGGGTACACTGTAAACAACACGGCCATAACCAACCCGGCAGCAAGCCAGCGCCATGCGGTTAGGGATTTGCGCAGCATTACTAGGGTAACAAAACAAGTTGCAGCGCCTACAAAAAAACCAAAAGCGAAAAAACCGTCTCTAAAAAGCCGGAACATAAAGTAACAGCCAAAGAAACATAAAGCCGCTGTTCCGACAATACGGTAAATTTGCTTAATCATTTTAGCCTCTTTTAAATTAAAACATTTAAATTAAACTATAAAACCATTATAACAGGCATATACTTAAAACAAAAGGGCTTGCCTGTGGCCAAAAACACCTATGGAGGAAGGTATTTTTGCCACAGACACCCCCGCTAAAATGGCAAACCTTTTAGCTTACATTCAACATACATTCCTGAATTACTTCAGTTATGTATTTAAATACAGATAACTTTTCAAAGCTGAAATTTGAAAAGTTTCATTTTGCTACTGCTTCAATTTGGGCTTTAGCATTCCGTAAAGCATCCGCAGGTGACCTTTCACCGGAAAAAGCAAGCGCCGCTGCGGCGACCCACGCATCCCAAACATAACCCATTTCAGGAATTGACGGCATTGGCACTGCCTTTACACCGGCGGCATTAAATCCTCTGGTATCACTGTCTGTCGCTGCATCAAATACGGATTTCCACGCAGACGGTCTGCCTTCAGCCTGGAAAATGGCCTTAAAATTCTCTTCTCTAGCCATAAAATCCACAGCAAACGACTGAGCCAGCAGTTTGCGCGGGCTTACAGAACTGATAATCATACCCTGTACTCCAAGGAAGGGATTGCCGGCCGGTCCGCCTTTTTTAACAGACGGGAATTTGGCGACTGCATAAGGTATTTTGGCTTCCTTGAAACGATTTAACGCCCAAGGTCCGGTCATACAATACGGCGCTTTGCCGCTCTCAAATAACACATGCGCACCGTCCCAGTCAATGTTTTCCGGAATTAGTTTCTTTTTTACCTGAGCGGTAAGGAATTCCAACCCCGCAACAAATCCAGGCTCAGCCATAAGCACCTGTTTTCCATCAAGACTGCCGTCGGCTTTTTTACCGAAGATTGCCCCACCGAAGCCGTCATACACAGGGTATGCATTGTAAGTGGCATCGGGAAGGCCCATCATAACCTCCGCTTTTCCGGCTTTAATTAAGTTTTCAGCTATAGTCACAGCCTCATCCCATGTTTCAGGCGGAGCGGACATCATACTGGTGTTGTAGAAAAATCCGATGTTTTCCACTGCTAACGGTACGCCGTAGAGTTTTCCGTTGTAATTAAACCCATCCAGCGCAGGTTCCAAGAAAGAACTTTTCTTTGAACCAAGATTTATTTCCGTTACCATGCCGTTTTCAACAAGCGCTCCAAGGTTATCGTGAGGGATAATGGCAATATCGGCGCATTCTTCCCCGCCGGAAGCCAGCAGGAACTGATTGCGTATCTGCCCAAGGTCAACCGTGGAAATCTCCACCGCCACGCCGAACTCGGCTTGAAATTTTTTACCAAGTTCATTAAGCACCTCAGTACGACCAGTGTCGTATACCCAGAACGTGAGCTTATCCGGTGTTTTGGATTCTTTTTTGGTACAGGATACTGTAAGAACCAGCATCAATACCAACAGGCAAACAGAAAGAGTTTTGATAAGTCTTTTCATTTTCTTTCTCCTTTTATTTTTTTAAGCTGCAATTCCAAAAAATATTTTGGAATTGTTTTACTTTATTTATCAACGCGCGTCATCTACGCGTGTTGATAATATATATAATGACACAGGTAATTAAAATTATCAACAAAAAAAGAAAAAAATTTAATGAAAAAAATACAATAATACTACATCTGTGTTAAGTGNTTTTTATNTACACAGCCTGCGCTGTACATTCCCCGACAAAAATAATTTCAGGCTCAAGGACAAAACCTGTGGCTGTCTTTACTTTNTCGGAAACTTTATTCATAAGAGCGCTTATTTCCGAGGATGTCGCACCNCCTGTGTTAATTACGATATTGCCGTGAAACGGAGCAATTTGCGCGCCTCCTACAGAAAAACCCTTCATACCAAGTTCGTCAATAATCTGCCCGGTTGGTTTGCCAAAATCACGGTTGTTCTTAAAAGCGGAACCGGCGCACGGAAAAAGATAATGTCCTTTTTCTTCTCTGTCATGCCTGTTTTTTTTCATTTCATCAAGAATACGCTCTTTATTTCCATGCCGCACCCTGAAACATGATGAAAGAATCAAGCAGTCTTTCCCCTGAAAAGGACTGCGTTTATATCCAAAATCCTCTTTGTTAGCTGCAATTCGTTTTATTTCAGGCATACCGCCCTCTACGCACGCGGTGAAATCAAGAACTTCAGTCCAGACCAGCACATCTGCAATTTCTCTGTCATAACAGCGGGCGTTCATATATACCGCGCCGCCGATTGTTCCCGGCATTCCTGCAAGAAATTCCAGCCCGGAAAGACAATCGCCGACAGCGCAGTCAACAGCTTCGTCTATGCTTGTTCCGCTGCGAAAAACAAGCCCCTCTTCCGTTAAAGTTTTTCCCTTCCACTCGCCGGTATCAAGCACAATACCGCGTATTCCGTTATCTGAAACGACAATATTTGCGCCGCCGCCAAGAATAAAAACAGGAATTCCGGCAGTACGGGCCATGCGCAAAAGAGAAGCGGAAAATCGGGGAAAATCTTCCCCATACGGACTAAGCCAGCAATCGGCCGGACCTCCGACTTTAAATGTTGTATATTCAGCCATTTGCTCGTTATAACGTATGTCAACAATACACTGACTGTTCTGCCTGCAATAATTTATTATTTCACTGATTTTTTTTTTGTTTTTTTTACTCATTTAGTATTTGAATTCCAAGTTTTTCAGCCGTTCTTGCAGCTTTACGGGAAATACTTTCATTTTTTTCTTTTGTTATAACCGTTATTTCCGCAGAAAGACCGGTTAAACTATTGTTAACAGCCATATCAAGCCCGTATGATTTTTCAATAATGGTTCCGTTCCTTAAAAAACGGCGGGNAATACTTTCTATATCTGTCTTATCGCCTGTAACGACAGTTTCACCTATTACTTTTAACAAACCGTTATAAAGGGCTGTCTGGTTTTTTGTTTTTGCGTCGTCGAGTTCAATAATAAGTTTTCTTAAATTTTTATCCGGTTCATTTTTCATAACCATTTCAGCGGCAATAATACGGATACGATCAGAATTTTTTCTTTCGGCGAACAGGTTTTCCAAAACAGAGTTTGCTTCCTCATTGGCAATAGCGCCAAGAGCGCGGATAGCCTCATCTTTTACATTGGGAACTTCATCGCGTTCGGCGCGGTACTTTAAATANGGAACCGCTTCTGCAAATTTACGATCGCGGCTGGCCTGCGCCGCGGCGATGCGCGTACGGTAATAAGAATCCCTGAATGCATCCAAAATGGCTTTGTCTACTTCCTCTCCGGAAAACGGTCCAAGCGCGCCAACGGCGGCCGAACGCACATTCGGATCGTTTGTACTGACACAGCCAAGTATTGCCTCAAGACCTGCATTATCTCCTATTTTGGAAAGAGCGTCTAACGCGGCAATTCGCAGGGGAATACGTTCATTCGTATCTGATGCAATTTCCGCAAGCATGGAAACTCCCTTTGACGAGCCGGTTGTACCGATAGCGGTTATAACTTCCCTTTTATTATCATCGCCCGGATCGCGGTATGTGTAAAAATCTATAAGGTATTCCGCGGCTTCATCAGCCAACTCCTCACCGCCTGAGCTTGCGCGGCCAAGAGCGCGAAAGGCCGTACTGAAAAAACGCCTTTCTCCGGTATTTAAAAGTTCCATTATTACAGGCACTGCATCTTGCGATTTGACACGTCCGAGGTATTCAACAGCCGAATGTACAGTTTCATTTGCTTCATAATCACGTTCAACAACCACCCTTATTGCGCGTTCTTCAAGACCGTTTTTTCCACGCTCCCCAAAGAAGGCAAATACGCCGTTCAGGATTTTCTGGTTTTTGGATGTATCTATCAAAGCGGTAAGTTCATCGTCAAGATAATCCGCTTTTTCATTTATAAGCGCTTGAATCAAGGAAACAATTTCAGTTTCCGTACCGTATTGAATTGTTTCGCGGCGCAAGCTTTCAGTATTCTGGGAATGCGCAAAAACTCCGCTAATTAATAAAAAACAAACAATACATATAAACTTCATCATTTCACTGCCTATTGAGCCTTTTCCAAAACTCGGTTAGTTTTGGAAAACCCTCTATTAATAAAACACCATAAAGCACAGGGAGTTTCACCCTGTCTTTGTCTTATAATTCGATAAAAACTCTTTTTTAAATTCCATAAACCTGTTTTCCTGTATCGCGCGGCGGCAGTCGGCTACAAGTTCATTCATAAAATACAGGTTATGGTAGCTCGCAAGCATCGAACAAAGAATCTCACCTGTCTTAAAAAGATGCCGCAGATATGCGCGTGAGTATTCCCTGCAAACTTTACAGCCGCACTCTTTATCTATCGGCGAAAAATCAAGCTTATTTTCGGCTTTTTTTATCGAAACAGGNCCCTGTCGCGTATATACCCTGCCCGTCCGGCCTTCTCTGGTAAGCAAAACACAGTCAAACATATCTATACCATGCTCAATTGCGGTCAAAATATACTCAGGCGTTCCTATTCCCATAACATAGCGCGGTTTTTCTTCCGGCAGAAGGGCTGTTGTATAGGCTAAAGTTTCATTGAAGATCTCCTCCGGTTCTCCTACTGAAAGGCCTCCAATGGCTATACCGGGGGTACCGGATTCAACGCAAATCTCCGCGCTTTTTTTGCGTAAATCGGGGAAAAAATTACCCTGAACAATGCTGAAAAGGCTGCCTTTATATTTACCCGCCGACACCTCCTGTTCCCATGTACTTTTTGCTCTTCCAAGCCATTCTGTTGTAATAGAAAGAGCTTTTTCACACTCCTTTCTCGAAGCTCCCCAATGCGAACAATAATCAAGCTGCATTTGTATATCGCTTCCAAGCAGACATTGAATTGCCGCCGCTTTTTCCGGGCTTAAAAAATGCTTTGACCCGTCAATATGGGAGCGGAACCATGCCCCTTCCTTTTCAATTTTGCGTAACGCAGAAAGCGAGAAAACCTGAAACCCTCCTGAATCTGTCAGTATATTGCGATCCCAGTTCATGAAATTGTGGAGACCTCCGGCTTTATCAATTACTTCTTCTCCAGGCCTTAAATAAAGATGATATGTATTGGAAAGAATTAAGTTAAAACCGATTTTTTTTAAATCATCTGTAGTTATCGCTTTTACTGTCCCGTTTGTCCCGACCGGCATAAAAACCGGAGTAGTCACATCACCGTGAGGAAGGCTTAATATACCTGTTCTTGCCGCACAAACGCCGTCACGGCTTGTAATACTAAAAAACATAAACTATGTTTTTGCGCTCCGTATTAAAAATATTCCGATAACAATAAATAAAACAATAGGAAACCACGCTCCGATTATCGGATGAAAATAATTTAAGCCTGCCATTGTCATACTGAGCATCTCCGTTATATAGTAAACAACCGCAATGGAAAGGCTCGTAAAAAGACTCATTAAAAGAATATTTTTTCTGAACCTGCCGCCCATTGATA
>WRGH01000005.1 GCA_009787285.1 Brevinematales bacterium | reverse complement strand
GGAACAAATTAAGGAACAATCGTCTCCGCTTTGCGGAGCCGTCCGATTTATCAAAATATTTTATATTTAAAATAAGAATTTTGAAAGAAAAACGACAATCCCACGAACAACAACCTTGGCGTCTTAGCGCCTTTGCGAGAAATAAAAAAAATACCACATGAAAAACTTCAGTTACAACCGGAACGTAAGACGCATTAAAGAGAGCGCCGGTTATACGGCGTATTGACCTCCTTATATTAATTTGTAAAATCAGAATAACTATGAATGTCTGCATTAAGCCCCATCGCTTTTCAGGCGTAGTAAGAATTCCGGCTTCAAAATCCCATACAATAAGGCAGTTGTTAATTGCCTCTCTTGCTGACGGAGTTTCGGAAATTTCTTACCCGCTTGATTCCCTTGATACCCGCTCCTGTGTTCTGGCTTGCAAAGCCTTTGGCGCTGAAATTACCGAATACCGGATGTTGATCCTTTATGTCCAAATCCGCCGGATGGAGACGGTAAAAAATTGATCAAATGGGAAGTGAAGGGTAACGGCGGGTTTAAAAAATCAACTGCGGAAGACGCTGAAATTGACGTAGGCAACTCGGGAACAACTCTCTATCTGGCGCTGGCTGTCGCTGCCATTCAGCCGGAAACTTTTAAATTTACAGGTGATGAACAGATAAAAAGGCGCAGCGCCGCCCCTCTTCTGGATGCGCTGGCAGGTCTTGGCGTTCAATGCGGCAGCAATAACGGGTGCGCTCCAATCACGATAAAGGGTCCATGGGCGGGCGGTAAAGTCAGTCTGCCGTGTCCGACCAGCCAGTATCTGTCGGCGCTGCTTCTTGCGTCGCCTCTTGCTCCTTATGGCGTTGTTACCGAAATCGAAGTACCGCTTTTAAACGAAAAACCGTATATAGAAATGACTCTTTCCTATTTAAGAGCGCATAATATCCCCTTTGAAGCAGCGCCGGATTACTCCTATTTTAAGATTAACGGCGGTTCGTCATGGAAAGCGTTTTCAAGCCATGTTCCCTGCGACTTTTCCTCAGCGGCTTTTCCTGCCGCCGCCGCCGCTATTTCCGGCGGAGAAGTAACTCTTCTCGGTCTTGATCCGGCGGATACTCAGGGTGATAAATTTTTTCTTGATATGTTAAAAGCTATGGGCTGCGAAGTTCAATGGCAAGATAATGAGAACGGGCAGACAGTTACAGTTTCACGGAATGGCCGTCTAATTGGCGGGACTTTTGACATGAACGAAACGCCTGATCTGCTTCCGGCGGCGGCGGCGGCGGCGGCCTTTGCTGACGGAGACACATCTCTTGTAAATGTTGCTCATGCCCGTATCAAGGAGACAGACCGTATTGCGGTAATGTCAAAAGAACTGGCTAAATTGGGAGTTTCCTGTACGGAGAGACCGGACGGTCTTGTTATTCATGGAAAAGGAGCGTTATTTCCGGTTAAAAGCCCGATAATTGACGGACACGGCGACCACCGAATTGTTATGGCTTTTGCCGCAGCCGCCCTTGGAAGCGAAATTCCCATCGAAATAACAAGCGCCGAGAGCGCGGCTGTAACATATCCCGGTTTTTTGGAACTTTTGACAGACAATCCAGCCTATTTTTTGTAAAAAGATTGACGATTTTCGGGTTATAATGTTAATATGATTTAATATTTACGGCATAATACCTTAAATATCTGTCTAAAAATGTATTTCTGTATTACGGTTTTATAACCGGCTGGTTAAATAAACAAAAATGTTAATCTAGTTACGGAAGGAGATTTTTATAAAAAAATTACTGTCTGTAATTTTTATGTTCTCTTTAATACTGACCGCATGCATGGGTAAAACTGAAGCGCGGGAAAATACAATGTCTTCTAGCCAAATTTCTCAAGAGCCGTATCTTGTAGATGATTATCAGCTTGAACAGTCAAGCGGAAAAACAGCATTTGATTACTTTAAGGAAGAAAAGATTTTTGCAGGCTGGAATTTGGGGAATACTCTTGATTCTTTTAATGGTAATATCGGAAGCGAAACAGGCTGGGGTAATCCTGCTGTCAATCAGGAGTTGATGAACGGGGTAAAAGCCGCAGGTTTTGACATAATCCGCATTCCGGTAACATGGATGGGGCATATCGGCAAGGCTCCCGAACACCGGATAGCGCCTTCACGCCTGAACCGAGTAGGCGAAGTTGTGCGGATGGCTCATAACGCAGGATTAAAGGTTATTATCAATTTACACCATGACGGTTCTACTTCCAGCGAGCAGCAGGAGAGCGGCTGGCTCTCAATCGGCAAGTCGTACAAAAATGAAGCTGATTATAAAAGGATAACAGATCAATTTACCCGTGTATGGGAGCAAATAGCGGCATATTTTCAAAATTACGGCGACTGGCTTATGTTCGAATCCATGAATGAGATTCACGACGGCGGCTGGTGCTGGAGCAGCGCTTTCAGATCAAACCCAAGCAAGCAATTAGAAATAGTAAACAATTGGAATCAAATCTTTACGGATAAGGTGCGCGCCGCAGGGGGAAACAACGCGGAGCGTTATCTGGTAATTCCGGCATATTGTACAAACCCCAAGCAGACGCTTTTAGCTACATTTATACTGCCAAAAGACAGCGCCGCCGACAAACAGGTTGTTACTTTTCATTATTATGACCCAAATGAATTCGGTATAGAAGGAACACGCTTTGAATGGGGATCACCGGCTGACAAACAAAAAATAGAAAACGATTTTGCTCCGTTTAAGCCGCGCTTTATCGATAAAAATATTCCGGTAATTATAGGTGAATGCGGCGCAGTTCTGCAATTATATCCGAATGACTCTGCAAAGGAAGAACAGGCGCGCAAAAGCAGGTTTGAATATATTCCCTATGTGTTTGCAACGGCAAAAAAATACGGGCTTGTTCCGGTTTATTGGGATAACGGAGCCGTAAACGGAAACGGAGAAAAATTCGGTCTTTTTAACAGAAGGACAGGTCAGCCGAATTCGGAAGATGACGGAGTTCTTATCAGATTAATGATAAATGCTGTTAAATATGAGTACAAAAAATTTTATGAATAAAGGCTGTAATGGGTATGAAGAATAAAATTTTTCGCGTTAATTTGGTTGTTATTGCCGCTGTTGTAATAGTTGTGGCGGCGATTTTTCTGGTTTCAGGAAGGAAAGAGGCGGATTTNTCTGAAAAATATGCCGGAGTAGATTTAAGCGGNGCAAGTACAGGAAGAACAAATATTTATTCCCGTTATGTTGAACGTTATGCGAATGTTCCGGCAGGGCGGCAGGATATTAGTATTGATGTTTTTTCATGGGCTTCTGCGAAAGGCGTTTCCATAAATGATAATTTTTTCGGTTCCCGCGCCCTGATAACAGAAGAAGCAAGTTATGTTGAATATAAAGTTAATATTGAAAGAGAAGGGCTCTATTTTATTCACATTGAATATTATCCTATAGCATCCAGAGGGATACCGATAGAGCGTTCTTTACTGATTAACGGCGAAACTCCGTTTCTTGGCGCTGACAGGCTTACGTTTCAGCGTGTATGGGGCGACAACGACGCAAGCCGCTTTGATAACCAGGGCAACGAAATTCGTCCGCGTCAGGTAGAATTGCCCGGCTGGGAAAGCGCATGGTTCAGGGATCCGCTGGGTTATATAACCGATCCTTATGTTTTTTATTTTAAAGCAGGTGAAAATACAATCAGGTTTGTCGGAATAAATGAACCAATGGCAATTCGCGGTCTTTCATTGAGAACGCCTGTCGAAACGCAAGCTTACCGTCAGTTTCTGGCAAAATTAGATCAAAGTAAGTACAAAAACGCTCCCGCTAATTTCCAGTTGAAGATACAGGGTGAAAGGGCTGTGCGCCGTTCGGATCCTTCTTTGTATGCAATTTATGATCGTTCTTCTGGAGCGACAGAACCCGCCAGCGTTTCTAAAATCCGGCTTAATATGATTGGCGGTGACAGTTGGCGTGTGGCAGGACAATGGATTGAATGGGAATTCGATGTGCCTGAAAGCGGGTTGTACCGTATTTCAATCAAGGGACGGCAGAATTATAACCGCGGCTTTGTATCAAACCGTTCGATTCTTATTAATGGTGAAATACCATGCAAAGAGCTTGCCGCCGTTCCGTTTAAATATAGCAACAAATGGAAACTGACTACGCTAAGCGACAGTCAGGGAGAAATTTTAATCCCTCTTAACAGAGGCGCGAATACTATCCGTCTTCAGGCGACGCTTGGCGATATGGGCGGGATGTTAAATGTAATGGAAGAAAGCGTTTACCGCCTTAATGCGATTTACCGGAAGATACTTGTTCTTACAGGACCGGAACCGGATATATACCGCGATTACCGCGTTGATGCGGTTTATCCTGAAGTTATTGAAGCTATGAAACTTGAGAGCAAGATACTCTACAAGCTTGTTGACGACTTAACGGCTTATTCAGGCGAGCGNAGCGCACAGGCNGCCGCAACATTAACGCTTGCGCGCCAGCTTGAACTTTTTGTCAGACGCCCGGATAAAATTCCCAGAACTCTTGTCAATTTTAAAGCTAATATCAGTTCGCTTGGCGACAGTTTGCTTGCCCTTTCTGAATCACAGCTTGATATAGACTACATATTAATCAGCGCCGAAGGCAGACCCTTGCCNGTTATTAATGAAAATTTCTTTGTTGCCGCTTCACACGAAATCCGTTCATTCCTTTCATCCTTTGTCGTTGACTATGACAGTATCGGAGATGTGTTCAGCAAGGGCGACGATGTAGTTGAAGTGTGGATGCTTTCGGGGCGTGATCAAAGTACGATTTTAAAAGGAATGATAGATACTATGTTTACTCCCAATACAGGGATTAAAGTAAACGTAAAACTTGTTGCGGTTGATGCGGTAATGCCCGCCGTAGTTGCCAATATAGGGCCTGATGTAGTTCTTACAATGGCGCAGGGTGAAGTTATCAACTATGCTGTCCGCAAAGCGGTTTTGGATATTTCCAAACTACCCGGCTACGATGATGTTATTAAGGAATTTAGTCCAAGCGTAATTGTTCCGTTTTACTTTAACGGCGGCATATACGGCCTTCCTGAAACCCAGTACTACCATGTAATGTACTACCGCAAGGATATTCTTGAAGAACTTAATATTGAACTTCCCGATACATGGGATGACTTAATAGATATATTGCCTATTATTCAAAAAAACAACATGAATGTGGGTATTCCCTCTGTCGGAAATTCAGCCGCGCCGGATTTTTCAAACTTTCTGGCGCATTTGTTTCAGCGCGGCGGGCGGCTTTACAATGAGGATGGTTCCCGCACTCTTCTGTCTTCTGAAATAGCGATTGACGCTTTCGATTTTTATACGAAATTCTACACCCATTATAAAACGCCCGTTGTTTTCAATTTTGTTAACCGTTTCCGTACCGGTGAAATGCCGCTGGCTTTTGACGATTATACATGGTTTAACACTTTGGAAGTATTTGCTCCTGAAATTCGCGGGCTTTGGGGTTTTGTAAGAATGCCCGGTTTGAAAAAAAGCGACGGTTCAATAGACCGCTCTGTATCAACAGGAACTCTTGCTTCCATGATTCTTTCCAATGCAAAACGTCCTGACCTTGCATGGGAATTTATGAAATGGTGGGTCAGTTCCGAAACCCAGTTAAATTTTGGGCGTGAACTGGAAAGCATTATGGGCGCCGCCGCGCGTTATCCAACCGCCAACTATGAAGCTTTTAGACGNCTTTCATGGGGTTCGGAACAAATGGCAGTGCTTGATGAACAGAGGGCATGGACAGTCGGCATACCGGAAGTACCCGGCGGTTATTTNGTCAGTCGGCATATCGTCAATGCGGTGCGTAAAATATTAAACGAAGGTCAGGATACTCGTGAAACATTGCTTGATTATACAATCACTATCAACGATGAATTGACCAAGAAGCGTAAAGAATTCGGTCTTGAGTAGGGGGAAGAATGAGTATTGCGAGATATTTGGATAAAGTAAGAGAAGTTGATGAGAAACGAGCGCGTGAAATTTACAAACATCGCTTTTGTTATATTTTTTTGGCGCCTTACGCAATTGCATTTATTCTTTTTTTTGTAGCGCCTCTGGTGATTTCCGTTTTTTACAGTTTTACATATTTCAATATTCTGGAGGCGCCGAAATTTATCGGGCTTCGCAACTACATTAATCTCCTGCTTGCGGACGACGTGTTTTTAATTGCAATGAAAAACACATTTATAATGGCGGCAATTACAGGGCCGATCGGTTATATAGCGGCGTTTTTGTTTGCGTGGTTTATCAATGAACTGCCGCGTTATATCCGCGCTTTTGTTACCCTCGTCTTTTATGCGCCTTCAATTTCAGGCGGCGCTTACATGATTTGGGCTCTTATCTTTTCAGGCGACGCTTACGGTTACATAAACGGTTTNCTGATGAACATTGGAATACTGGATCAACCGCTTTTTTGGCTGACAGACCCAAAATATATGATGCCTGTAATGCTTGTCGTTATTCTGTGGATGAGTTTGGGCGCAGGCTTCCTTGCCTTTATTGCGGGGCTTTCTACTATTGACCCCACCCTTTATGAAGCGGGTCTTGTAGACGGAATCACCAACCGCTGGCAGGAACTTTGGTATATTACGCTTCCCAATATGAAAGGCATGTTAATGTTCGGGGCGGTTATGGCGATAACCCAATCGTTCGGCGTAGCGGATGTTACTATCGTACTTGCAGGATTCCCAAGCACGGATTATGCGGTACATACGGTTGTTAATCANNTGATTGACTACGGCTCAATCCGTTTTGAGATGGGTTATGCTTCCGCAATTGCGACAATACTGTTTTTCACCATGATTATCTGCAATGCTGTTATTCAAAAATTACTTAAACGCGTAGGAACTTAAGGGGTATAAAGATGAAGAAACAAAAAAAATTAATAGGCGGGAGAAGGCTTAACCGTTCTTACGGAGGCGATGCATTCATTATTACCTTACTTACCGTCTTTGGGTTGTTTTTTGTATTTCCGCTTGTTTTCTCCATTAACCACGCATTCAANCCGTTAAATGAAATCTTTTTATTCCCGCCTAATATTTTTGTACGCCGGCCTACTATCAATAATTTTCAGGATCTTTTCATTATAATGAGTAAATCATGGGTAACGTTCTCTCGCTATATTTTCAATACGGTATTCGTTACAGCAGTTGGAACAGCCGGACTTATTATTGTAGCTTCGATGGGAGCGTTTGTTGTTTCCAAGTACAAGTTTCCCGGCGCAAAGATTTTCTTTTCCGGCGTTATCATAACCCTTATGTTTTCCGGTTATGTAACGGCAATTCCCAATTACTCGTAATGGCAAAACTCGGCTGGATTGACACTTATCTTGCTATTATTATTCCCGCCTTTGCAATGCCGATGGGTTTCTTCCTGTTAAAGCAGTTTATAGACACTATACCTGATACGCTTCTTGAAGCGGCGACAGTGGACGGCGCGAGAGAATGGGTCATTTTCCTGTGGATAGTCTTACCGATGATAAAGCCCGCATGGCTTACAGTAATGATTTTCTCTGTACAAAGTCTTTGGAACGCGCGCGCGTCCAACTTTATTTATTCAGAGGAGTTAAAAACACTGCCGTATGCGCTTTCACAGATTATTACTGCCGGTGTTGCCCGCGCGGGCGTAGGCGCGGCGATAGGGCTTTTTGTCATGATCGTTCCGCTTTTATTGTTTATATTTGCCCAAAGCAATGTTTTGCAGACGATGGCAAATTCGGGGATAAAAGAATGAAAAATTTTAATTTTATCGGGTATTTATTTTTATTTTTTGTAGCGGGTCCTGTTTTTTCCGAACCGACAAACTACACCTACAATTATGATTATTGGGACGAGCAAGTCGCTTCTCCTGACGCTTATCGTGTAAACGCTTATATTCTTGGCACATCTCTCGGTATAGACAATTTCCGTGATCCTCAGGGACTTTATATAAAAGAAAACCGCATATACATCTGCGATTCCGGCAATAACCGGATATTGTTAGTTAAAATAGATGAAAACGGAAATCATGTTCTTGTTAAAACNGTTTCTTCTGTCTTTATTGACGGCGTTGAATCTCCTTTAAAATTTCCCTCGGATATTTTTGAGAGCAGGGACGGTTTTCTTTATATTGCTGATACTAATAATAACAGGGTGCTAAAACTTGATAATAACTGGAATTATATTTTTTCCATAACAAGGCCTGACGATGAAAGTATTGATGATTTTGTTGAATTTCAGCCTCTCAAGCTGATTGTGGATTTTGCAAACCGCATTTTCGTACAAGTAAGAAATGTCAATAAAGGACTTATGGAATTTGACAGTCGAGGTAATTTTGCCGGCTATATAGGCGCAAATAAAGTATATTTCAAGATCGTTGATTATATATGGAAACTGGCATCCACACAGGCGCAAAGGGATCGTATGCTGCTTTTNGTCCCGACCGAATACAATAATCTAGCTATTGACGGAGACGGTTTTATCTATGTTACAAATTCAACCGCCAATATAGACCCTGTGCGGCGGCTTAACGCGATGGGTCAGGATATTTTAATCCGTAACGGTTATAAAAAACCCATAGGTGATTTGGCTTATGGCAATGCAGGCGGAATCACGGGTCCTTCAAGATTTATTGATGTTGTTTCTTTTGATAACGATTCCTATGCCTGTTTTGACAGGACGCGGGGACGTATATTTATGTATGATTTTCAGGGTAATCTTCTTTATGCCTTCGGCGGTCTTGGCAACAGAGAAGGCTGTTTTACAATGCCTGTTGCGTTGGACAGAATGGGTTCTTCATTATATGCTTTGGATTCCAGAACGGCGGCTCTTACCTGCTTTGAATTGACTTCCTACGGCGCAAAAATAAATGAAGCTCTTGATAAATATAAAGCAGGGCGTTATGAATCATCCGCAGAGGTGTGGGAAGATGTATTAAAGATGAACGGGAATTACGATCTTGCATATATTGGCATCGGAAGGGCTGCGCTTCGTCAGGGTGATTACAAAACAGCGATGAAATACTACAAGTTAAAACATTACCGTGTAGGTTACAGCAAGGCTTTTCAGTTGTACCGTAAACAATTAATGGAAGAAAACCTATGGAAAGTACTCCTGATTTTGGGAATATTGATTATTGTGCCGTTAGCTGTAAAAAGATTCATTAAACTTGTCAAGGAGATTAAGGAAGCATGATATATTTAACAGATAAAGCATGGTGGCGGCATCTTGGCAGGACATTAAAATATTCGTTGTATATTTGTACTCATCCTCTTGATGGTTTTTGGGATTTAACCCATGAAAAGCGCGGTTCAATAGCTGCGGCGAATGTTATTGTATTTGCATCTGTCATTATAGAAATATTACGCCTGACATTGACAAATTTCCAGTTTATCAAGATTAACATGGAATATTTTAACGCAATTATTGTTTTTATGCGTATTTTATTGCCGGTTTTTCTTTGGACTGTNGCAAACTGGAGTCTTACAACCTTAATGGACGGCAAAGGGAAAATGAGCGATATTTATATGGCTATTTCCTATGCTCTTGTTCCGTCTGTAATTATCAATGCGATTATGATTATTTTAAGTCAGGTGCTTACATTCGATGAAGGCGCTGTGTACTGGTTCCTTGCCGGATTTTCAACATTGTGGACCGGTATATTGATACTTGCCGGCATGATGATGGTACATGACTACAGTATCGGNAAAACAATTCTTTCAAGTTTTCTTACNATAATCGGAATGGGCGTGATGGTGTTTGTTTTTGTAATTTTCTTTAGTCTTGTCAGCGATTCCATAGCGTACTTCATATCGCTGTATAAAGAAATTCTGTTCAGGGTGATATAGGAGATGTAATGAAAAAAATTATTTGGCTGTTAGTATCTTGTTTATTGCTATTCACAATTTCCTGTGATTCACAGCGCGAGCGCGGCAGAAATGTTATAATATATTCGAATGATCTGGGTACGGAAGGCGCTGTTGCAAATGATATTGTTCTTGAAAATGAATATCTGGANCTGCGCTTCATGCCGCGCACTACGGAAATAATNCTTAAAAATAAAGCNAATGGAACAGAATGGCGTTCCAACCCTGAAGGAGATGACAGCTTAGCGGATACTGTTACGAAATATCTGCAAAAATCCGTGTTTGCGCTGGAATATGCCGATGTTACTGGGGTAGGTCAGACTCTGAATTCAAGCGAACACAGCGTAGAACTTGGCGCTTACAGTTATGAAATTGTAAACGGAGGCCTTGAGGTAAATTATTCTGTCGGCAATATTGAACGTATNTATATTATTCCGCCTGCGGTTCCCGAAGAAAGAATGAATGAATTTATGAATAAAATGAGCAGCGGGGACAAAAGGCTGGTCAGGGAAGGCTACCGGCTTTACGACATTAATAATCTGCGGAGAGATGACGACAAGACTCAACTTTTGGCGGCATACCCCGATCTTGCCCGCAGAAATATATATGTCTTGCGCTCTACCGCTCTTGAGTTTCAGAAAGTNGAATATGAAGAAATTTTTTCAGCCGCCGGATATACCTACGATGATTATCTTGAAGACATTGCCCTTTACCCCATTAACAGCGGAAAAGAAAGACCCGCATTTAATGTTTCTTTACGCTATACTCTGCAAGGAAAATCGCTTGTGTTGGATGTACCTTTTGATAAAATTGCGTACCGCGCGGCATATCCGATTGTTAGATTGCATCTTCTGCCGTATCTGGGAGCGGGAGGGGTTAAAGACGAGGGCTACCTTTTAGTTCCTGACGGAAGCGGGGCGTTGATATATTTTAATAACGGGAAGCATAATCAGCTTGGTTATACCAATTTTATATATGGGTGGGACGAAGGACAAAAACGTGAAGCTGTAATTAACGACAATAGGGCTCCTTTCCCTGTATATGGTATACAGAAAAACGGGAACGCCCTTGCCTGTGTAATTGAAAACGGCGCTTCTTATGCCAGCGTATTAGCTAATGTAGCGGGACGTAACAGTTCGTGGACAAATGTATTTGCGCGTTTTGATATGGTGCATAGCGCGTTAATGAATATTTCCGGACGTTCAGAGCGGTCGGTATACCAGTATGAAAGAACCCTTCCCGCAAATGAAAAAATCACCCTGCGTTACATTGTCTGCGGGCAGGACGGCTATGTGGGGATGGCAAAAGAATACCGTTCGTGGCTGTTAGATAAATTTCCGTCTTTAAAACGCAGTAATAAAAGCGGCGTACCTATTGCTGTTGAAATTCCCGGAGCCGTGAATAAAACGCAGCACCGTTTGGGTATACCGTTTGATCTTCCCCTGAAACTTACTTCTTACAATGAAGCTGAGGGTATGATTAAGGACTTTACTGACTTTGGGTGGAAGGATGTACAAATAAAATTAAACGGCTGGTTTAACCGAAGTGTTGATCATACAATACCCACAAATATTAAATTAATCAATGTGCTTGGCAGTAAAGAGGATTTCCGTAATTTGATAACAACTGCGCAGCAAAACGGTCATGTTGTGTATCCTGAAGTTGATTTCTTTTTAGTGCGGGATAAAAAGCTTTTTGACGGGTTCAATCTGTATCGTGACGCAGCCCGTTATTTAAACCGTGAACGTATGCAGCGTTATCCTTTTAGTTTTGTCTGGTTTGGCGAGCGTAAAAGATGGGGCAAGTTGAATTATGTCGCCCGTCCTGAAAAAATGATGTCAATGATAGATGACTTTGTTGATAAAATCCCCGATCTTGGCGTGCAAAATATTGCATTCAGAAACATTGGCTCCAGACTTACAGGCAACTACAATGAAAAACAGCATGTAAGCCGCGAAGCGTCAATTAAAATGAGGCAGGAAAAACTTGCGGAACTTAACAAAGACGGAATCGGTATTATGCTGCTTTCAGGTCATGCTTATGCCGCGCCATGGGCGGATTTTATTGTAAACATGATGCTGGATGATCAAAAATACGGAATCACCAATGTTTCCGTACCTTTCTATCCTATTGTTTTACACGGTCTTGTACCGTATACCGGAAATGCCATAAATCTTGCCGAAGATTATACAAAAAACTTGTTAAAAACAATAGAAAGCGGAGCGGGGTTGTACTTTAGTTTTATGGCTGAAGAAACCTCTGTTTTACAGGAAACAAAATTCAGGCAGTTTTACGCAAATGAATACCACAAATGGGTNGGCGANGCTGACGGCTTGTACAGGCAATTTACCGCTAATTTCGAGCACCTCTATAATCAGGCGATTGTAGATCATAAGATTTTATCGCAGGCGGTAACATTAACTGAATATGAAGACGGAACAAGAGTTATTGTAAATGCGAGCGACTTTGCAGTGAATTACAATAACAGAAATATAAATGCTGACAGCTTTATTGTACTGAGACGGGGGGAATAATGAATTTTAAGGGAATGATGAATTCTNCAACGGATTTCATGGAAAAATACTTTGGGAATTATTTTGTAAAGAAAAATGATAAGCTTTGCCTGACGCTTGAGGGNAAAAATGCTAGGGCAGGGTACTTTTTTATCCTTCCTTTTTTAATTGGTTTTATTTCATTTATGTTTTTCCCGATTTTTGAATCGTTTCGTATGGTATTTAGCAGGGTTACAATTGATGTTATGAACTACGGTTTTAAGATGCAATTTATCAAGTTTGCAAATATTGAATATACGCTTATGATAGATGCGGAATTTAACCGGCTTCTTGTCGAAGAGCTTATACGTATGGTGCTGATAGTTCCGGCGATAATTATCTTCAGTCTTTTTGTTGCATTGCTGCTAAATCAGGAATTTAAGGCAAGGGGCTTTGTAAGGGCTGTTTTCTTCCTGCCCGTAATACTGTCTTCCGGCGTAATGATCGGGCTTGAGACCAATAANGCCCTGCTGCAAAGTATTGCGAATACCATTAAAGAAAGTAACTTGTTGAAGTCATCGGTAACAGGCGTTCTTGAACAAATACTTGCCGCCGAAGGAGCCGCAAGCGGTTTTATGAAGTATATTTTCCGGGTAGTAAACCAGATATACAGTATTGCAATGGCTTCCGGCATTCAGATAATTATCTTCCTTTCGGCATTACAGACGATTCCGTTCAGTATGTTTGAAGCTGCAAAGATTGAAGGCGCATCAAGCTGGGAATGTTTCTGGAAAATAACATTCCCTATGGTCAGTTCTTTAATACTGGTCAATGTTGTATATAGTGTAGTAGACTATTTTTTAAGGACGGATAACAAGGTAATGGAAAAAATATTCCAGGCGCTGATTAAAAGCCTTGACTTTGGCTTTTCATCAGCTATGGCATGGATATATTTCCTGATTGTTATAATTGTAATAGGGATAACGTTGGCCATATTCTCAAAGAGGGTGTACTATTATGAGTAGGATATCTGTATATCAGCTTAAAAATAACATTGTGGATATAATTTATAAAATATTCCGCGCTGTTCTTCTTTTTGGTCTCTGTTTCCTTATCCTGCAGCCCCTATTAGACAAGGTTTCTGTCAGCTTTATGGAACAGCAGGACCTGTACGATGCGACAGTAATAAGTATTCCGCGTAATTTTTCGACGTCAAATTATCAAATTTCAATGGAAATAATGAAATATTGGCCTACATTTATTCAGACAGTGCTCATTATAATTGTCAGCGCGTTGTTGCAGATAACTTCCTGTACTCTGGCTGCTTACGGGTTTGCCCGGTATAAGTTTCCGGGAAGGAATTTGCTGTTTATGTGCGTTTTTCTGATAATTGTTGTTCCGCCGCAGACCATCATGTCTTCCCTCTTTCTTAACTTTCAATTTTTTGATATATTTGGTATAATAAAGCTGATTACCGGAAAGAATATCAGCTTGCTGGGAACTCTCCCGGGCTATTTACTGCTTTCAGCAACGGCTATGGGACTTAAAAGCGGGTTGTATATTTTTATGCTTAGGCAGTATTTCCGGGGCGTTCCTAAGGAACTTGAAGAAGCGGCGTATGTTGACGGATGCGGCAGATTGTACACCTTTGTCCGCATAATGCTTCCGGACGCGGCTCCGATGCTTACTTCCTGTTTTCTGTTTTCATTTGTTTGGCAGTGGACGGATACGCTTTATTCAACTTTGTTTTTGCGAAGCTATAAAATGATGCCGCTTGCTTTAAGTATGTTAACAGACGGTTTTTACCGGTATTGGAACGCTATAAACGGATGGAATACCGGCGGCGCGGACATTATGTCNCAGCCGCCTATTGCGTATTTACAAGCTATTGTTGCAACCGGAATGCTGGTATGTCTTGTTCCGTTGATACTGTTGTATCTTGTGGCGCAAAAGGCGTTTGTTGAATCCCTTAGCCAAACAGGGATTAAGATGTAGGTTTCAATGCGGCGTAGTACCGCTTGAGATAATAAATTTTTTATGGAGGAATGACATGTTGAAAAAAACAGGTCGAATTGGAGTTATCCTGTTTACGGTTTTTGTTGCAGCTAGTGTTTTGTTCGTATTTGCGGGATGCAAGAAGGGCGTTAGTCTGAAAGGCGCTCAAGTAGTAATCGCGGATTTTAGTAATGCCTATGATGTAGACACCTGGGTTCCTAGAAACGAGGATGAAGAAATCCAGCTTGAGTGGAGAAAGAAAATCCAGGCTGATAATGGATTTAAGATGAAGAAAGTAGAGCTGTCTGGTTACGATGATTATTTCCAAATTGTAACCACCAATATTATTTCGGGTAACAAAGATTACTCTGTGTATATCCTTGAACCCGGCTGGGCAATGACATTGTACAAACAAGGATTGCTCTATCCTATCAGCGATAGCAGTGTAAAGCTTACTAACAGAGTTCCTGTCGCAGGTCAAAAACAAGCCTATAATAAATTAATAGAGGATTTGTTTACATTTAACGGTAAATCCTATGGCTTTTATCCCGGAACCGGCGGAGACGCATGGCATGGTAACTTTTTATTCTGGAACAAGAGACTCTTGAAAGAAGCGGGCTATGATCCTGATCTTCTGTACGATTTGCAAAAAGCGGGCACATGGACATGGGATAAATTCTATGAAATTGCCAGAGCGACAACACGCGACATTAACAATGACGGCATTATAGATATCTATGCATTGCCCTGCGATGATCCTCGTGAGGTTTTGAACGGATTTGTATTCGGAAACGGCGGCAATTTTGTTATCATAAACGCTCAAGGTAAATTTGAGAGTGCGATGAACAGGCCTGAATTTATCGATGCAGTGCAATTTTATCAAAAGCTTCTGGAAGAAGGTCTCATGAAACCGCGTCCGGCAAATGCCGCGTGGGATTGGGATTTTACCGAATTCTTTGACGGCCGTACAGCGATGATAATTTGTCCGGAGTGGAGAAAAGGCCAGATGCCGGAAATGAAGGATGATTACGGATTCGTGTTCCCGCCGAAGGGCCCAAGAGCGACTGATTACCGCATGGCCAACGATGATATGGTGTATGCTGTCCCCGCGTTCTTCTCACCTGCTGAAGTTGATGTAATTCTTAAAGCTGTTGATCTCTGGGAGGTTCCGTCAACCGATGACTGGAAAGGCGGACATTACTGGGCTTTCCGCGACCGCCGCGCTGTTGATGAATCAATGGCTATGGTAAAAGATGCACGTTATAATGCTTTCAAAAATTATTTGTTGGTTCCCGGTTTCCCACAAAATGATTTCTGTTATGCTTTGTTTGATTTTAAAGGAACTGCCGCTCAGCTTATTGAACAATATGCGCCAAGAGTTAATGCCGCATTAGAGCCGATGAACCGTTAGTTTCTTGATAAATTTCCCTGACAATAATTGTCAGGGAATTTTTTTTCTTTTCATTAATAATTCATTATCCAAAGACAGGAGAAAATATGGGAAATATAATTGTAAACGGAAACAGTCTGCCAAATATTCCATGGGAAGACAGACCGGCATCGAGTAACCCTAAAAAAGAAATAATGTGGAGATATTCCAAAAATCCGATTATACCGAGAGATTTAACGCTTGCTTCTAACAGTATTTTTAACAGCGCCGTTGTTCCGTTTAAAGGCGAGTTCGCCGGTGTTTTCCGCTGTGATGATACTGCGCGGCACATGGATATTCACACCGGACGCAGCAAGGACGGCATTAATTGGAAAATAGAAGACAAACCTATCCAATTTATCAAGACCGATTCGGACTTGCCTGATTCTGACTATAAGTACGATCCCCGCGTAATTTTTATTGAGGATCGCTATTATATAATTTGGTGTAACGGTTATTGCGGACCGTGTCTTGGAATGGCTTATACATACGATTTTGAAAAATTTTACCAAATGGAAAACCCTATGATGCCTTACAACAGGAATGGGGCGTTGTTTCCGCGCAAGATTGGAAAAAATTATGCCATGTTCAGCCGTCCAAGCGATTCCGGGCATACTCCGTTCGGCGATATATGGTATTCGGAGAGTCCTGACCTTGTTTTTTGGGGAAAACACCGCCATGTAATGGCTCCGAACAGCGGCTGGCAGAGTACAAAGATAGGCGCAGGGCCGTGCCCGATTGAAACTACCGAAGGCTGGCTGCTTTTCTACCACGGCGTACTGACAAGCTGCAACGGTTTTGTCTACTCTTTCAGCGCCGCCCTGCTGGATATTGATAAACCTTGGAAAGTGATTGCGCGTCCGAATCCTTACATTATAAATCCGCGGGAAATTTATGAATTAACCGGCGATGTTCCTAACGTAACATTTCCGGTTGCGTCTCTTGTTGATAAAGACACGGGAAGGGTAGCGATTTATTATGGCTGCGCGGATACCGTAACAGGTCTTGTTTTCGGCAAAGTTGATGAAATTGTTGCATGGGTCAAAGAGAATAAAATGTAATGTCATTTAAAGCCGCCGCNATTTTTTCCGACAATATGGTTTTGCAGCATGGTAAGCCTGTTCCCGTTTGGGGAACAGGCGGAGAAAACGGGAGTTTTGTCCGTGTTTTTTGGGAAAGCGAAAAAAGTAAAATACAAAGCGAAACTGCTGTAAGCGGCGGCAAATGGAGTCTTACTCTCCCTCCCCTGACTGCCGGCATAACGGGCGAACTTGTAATAAAAAACGAAAATAACGAGATACGTTTTCATAATGTGATAACAGGGGACGTTTGGTTCGCCGGCGGTCAGAGCAACATGGAGATGGAGCTGATTAATGTAAAAAACGGAGAAGCCGAGCTTGCCGCCTGCGCAAACCGAAATATTCGTTTTTATCAGGTAGTTAAACGCGCTATTGTAGATGATGATTACCTTCGTGAAGAAGCGGCAAGCAAATGGCAAATTTGCGCTCCTGATACCGCCGCCATGTTAAGCGCAGCCGCCTTTTTCTTTGCCCGTAAAATAAACGCCGATATTGGCATACCAATCGGTATTATTAGTTGTTCATGGGGCGGTACATCAATAAGCACTTGGATGAGCAGGGAACAGTTAATGCGAAGCCGCGCGGGACAAAAATTTGTAGACGATTATGCGGAAAAAGTCGGCGGTAAAACTGATGAACAGTACAATGCCGAAATGGAAGAATATGATTCTCAATGGCGGGCATGGGACGAGCGTGTTTGCGCCCGCAGAGAAAAAGACCCTGATGTAAGCTGGGAAATACTTAACAAGGAATGCGGTCCCTGTCCCTGGCCTCAGCCTGCAGGAAATACAAGCCCTTATTGCCCGACAAATCTTTACAATGCAAGGATTCTCCGTACAGCGCCCTTTGCGATAAAGGGATTTATTTACTACCAAGGCGAAGAAGACGAAAGCCGTTACAGCGACTACTGCGATATGATGTACTATCTTGTCGATCAATGGCGCAGCGACTGGAACGACAGGTATTTACCTTTTCTCTTTGTTCAGCTAACGATGTATGCTTCGCGCGAAGATGTGGAAGCAGGTCAGCCATGCCGAAACTGGTGCGCCTTGCAGGAAAGTCAGTATCTTGCTTCAATCAGTATTGAAAACACAGGCATGGCTGTAATTATCGACTGCGGTGAATATGACAACATTCATCCGTTTGACAAACAAACTGTAGGTTTCAGGCTCGCTCTTCAGGCGCTTAAAAAAGTCTACGGAAAAAATGTTGATGCGGATGCGCCTGCGTTTCTTTGGGCGATTGCCGAAGGAAGCCGCCTGCGCNTNCAATTTGCAAATGCCGAAAGCGGACTTGAGTTCCGCGGCGCTCCCGAAGGTTTTGAGATTGCCGAAGCTGGCGGACAGTACTTTGCAGCCAAGNCGGAAATTGACGGTAATAGCGTTATCGTATATTCAGATAAAGTAACGAAGCCTAACAGGGTGCGTTATGCATGGAGAAAATTCGGCCCCGCGCCGCTGTTTGCAAAAAACGNCCTTCCTGTAATGCCCTTCCGAANCAACAGAAACGAATCGCCTGATTTATAAGATTGATTAACCGGAAAACATTCCCGGTATATTAGGCATTCCTCCGCCCCTCGCGCCTTTTGCCATTTTTTTCATCATGCCGCGCATTTTCTCAAACTTTTTTATAAGACGCGCTACTTCCGCAACCGATGTGCCGGAACCTCTTGCTATACGGCTTCTGCGCGTAGGCCCTATGATTAAATGATTAGCGCGCTCCTTGTGTGTCATGGAGCTTAGTATTGCTTCCTGATGTTTCAATTCTTCTTTATCAATGTCGCCTTCGCTGATCTGTCCCTGCATTCCCGGAATCATTTCCAGCATAGATTGAAGCGAGCCCATTTTTTTTACAGCGCGAAGCTGGTTAAGCCAGTCATCAAGGGTAAAATTTTCTTTCTCCATTTTTTTNTGGAGTTCAAGAGCTTCTTTTTGATCAATTACTTCCTGCGCTTTTTCTACAAGGCTTACAACATCGCCCATGCCGAGTATTCGTCCGGCGATGCGATCCGG
>WRGH01000004.1 GCA_009787285.1 Brevinematales bacterium | reverse complement strand
ATTTTGCTCATAACATAGGAAGTGCTCAAAGTGAACAAAGTAGAAAGGGTTGTACTGAAAATCGCTACTATTATTGTGTTCCTGATCCATTTGCCGAAAGANGTAGAAGAAAACAGCCGTTTGAAATTTTCAAATCCGACGCTCTTGGGGAAATAATGCGAAACAACAATTCCGATTAAGTCGCCNTGGTCGTTGTATTCAACCCTGAACGCGTTAAGCACAATCCACAGAATAGGATACAGCCATATCACCGCCAGAATGATCANTACCGCGTGAATTAAGGTTAAAGAGGCGATATTGTTTAATCTTTGACTTCCGTAATGTACCGGCCGTCCGATTTTGTTTGTTTCTGTCATTGAAATGCGTCCTCCTCTTTGTAAGCCTTGGAATGACGGTAGGTGATCAGTGTTATTGTTGATGTGCACAGGAATGTCAGAATTCCTATAAGCGAACCTAAATTGTAGTCCCTTTCATTCACTGATAATTTGAAAAGCCACGTTACCAAAAGGTCTGTAGCGCCGGCCTTATACCCTCCTACGACATTTGGCATACCGTTAGTCAAAAGATAGATGACGTTAAAATTGTTGAAGTTGCCGATGAAAGAACTTATAAGGTAGGGAGTGGTAACGAATATAATGAATGGCAGGGTAATTTTAACCAAACACCTGAAAGGNCCCGCGCCGTCTATTTTTGCCGCTTCGTAAAGATCGGCCGGTATGTTAAGTAAAATACCGCTTGTCATAAGCAATGTATACGGAACGCCTATCCAAAAATTGGTCAGGATTATTGCCACCCTCACTCTCAAAACACTGTCCGAGTTTCCCAGAAAAGAAAGAGGTTCGCTTAATAAGCCCATTTTGACAAGCAGGGTATTAAAAGGCCCCAGTTCTCCAAGAATGTTTCTGATTGCAAGCAGAGAAACAAATTGAGGCATGGCAATCGTCAGAATGAAAATGGTCCTGAAAAGCGTTTTGCACCTTACGCCTTTTTTGTTGATAAGAATACCGAGAAATATTCCGCCGAANTAGCAGGTAAAAGTTGAGAAAATCGTCCACGTAAACGTCCAGCCTAAAACGGGNAAGAATCTTTGGCCGATTTCACCGCTCTTAGTCAGCAGGCCTTTTATGTTTTCAAACCCGACCCAATCAAACAATACCTCGCCCTGATGAGCGCTGTCAAAGTTTGTAAAGGCGATAAAGACCATAAATACCGTCGGCATTATGGTAAATAACGTAACGCCTATAAAGGTAGGCGTAAGCAGAGTTATGTGAAAACGGTTGTCAAGCAGTTCTCTTAGATCTTCCTTAAAAGTAGTGGCTCTTCCTTTGGATCGCGTGTCGCATTCGGCTTTGTACGCGCTTGCCAGATTACTTAAATAAATAAGGAAGAAAAGAACAATTATGCCCATCGTTACCACGCCGAACAGCAGCATGAGCATGGAATCATCGGCTTTGGTGAATATATCCCCTTCCTCAGTGCCGAGGGTTGTAAAGTTTATCAGCGCTTTGTAGCCAAGCGGAGTGTCATTCACCTGCGGGCATAACACCATCAACAGTATAAAGCTTGCCTGNANCAGCAGATAAATCAGCCCTTTTACGATCTGTTTATGGTAAAAATTACCGAAGCCCATAATTAAATGGGACACCTTGAGCGCCGCGCTTCCGTTTTTAAACCTGTTAAAGAAGGTAACAAAAGGCTTTTGTATTCTGGTTAGAACGGGCAGCGCGGTTTTTTTATTAACACTGTCTTTTTCAATCATGTTATTTAAACCGTATTATTCCGGCCTTTTGCCGGTTTTCCAGATAGTTTCTACGACAGCCATTCCCGCCCTGATTTTCGCGGTTGAATCATACAAACGATTACCGCCTGAATCTTTGGCGTTTGTCAGAATGTCAAGCACTATAGCCGGAGCGCCCTGCGAATAATACCAATTGTTCATCTTCGCATTGGCTCCGAATGGCTGAGGCCTTCCGTTTGCAAACATCTCGATTTGAACCTGCGCCAAAAGCCCCTCCGGCGTGTTTTCCTTTATTTTTGCAAATTCGGTACTGGCATTTTTGTAGGCGGGAAGATTTGCGCATTGCTCAAAAGCTTCTTCCTGAACTTTCTTGCTGGACAAAAAGGTGAGTATGTTCTGCAGTTGTTCTGATTTTTTATCACCCTTTGGGTGCTTTTTCATTACAAACATCTTCGTATCGGCGAAAGTACCCGATCTCATAACAGTACCGGCGGCAATGTTTGTACCGGCGACATCGGAAGAACTGAGGGTGAAGTTTGGCAGCGGCGCTATGCCTAAGTTGCTTCCAAGCGCCGCCAGCGCGGCGTTAAAATTCCAAGCGCCGCCGATCAGGGAAAGTGAAACCTCGTTTTTCAACTCAACCTCCCAGCCTGAGTCGGATACTTTCTTTGCGCCGTATATAGTCCGTCCGTCCGGGCTGGAATCGGTAAAGAACCTCTGCCCCCATTGCATAACTGCAACGGCAAGATCGGAGGTGAAATCGCAATTTTCAAATTGCTGGTTCTCATAAATCTTTGCGGCGTGAACTCCGTCAGACGCTCTTGTCGCCAGCACAAGGAACGAATTGTTGTAGCCGTCATCGCCGTTTATGGTAACGGTCTGTTTCCCGTTAGCTCTCGCCTTCGTCCACATCCCTTCCCATGTTTTTACGTCTTCATCGGTAAAATAGGCTTTGTTATAGTAGAGTACCAGCGCCTGCGCAATGTAAGGAACGCCGAATGTATATTCAACACCGGGGTCTCCAACCTTCCCTTTTATAACATCAAGGAAAATGGAAGGATTGTCATTGGCGATTTGCGCCAGCAGCTTTTCATCGGTAATGGGAGCGATGGCGCTCGTACCCGCAATCAGCTTGCCCAGGTTATCATGGGCAATTGTAAAGATATCAGCGCCTGCGGCAGTATCATCCAGAAATTTCGACGCAGCCGCGCCTGTATCTACGCTTTCAACCGTTACCGTCCATGGGAACTGTTTGCCGTTTGCCGCATTATATGCAGNTACCCATTCGTCCATCTTGTTTTGATAAAATGTTTTGGCTTCAGTACCGACCCAAATTGTGATATTTTCCGTTTTCTTACAGCCGCTCAAAACACACAAACCCGCGATTATTACCGCAACCGCTGACCGGAACCTGTTTTTTTTCATATTCCCGCTCCTGTAAAAAGGGTATTCCTTTAATTATGATTACTTTACTTTTTAACGACCGCGCCCATTCCCCTGGTCTTGTCTTTAAATATCGCGAGTACTACATAGTATGGTACTGCGCCNTTCAGCAGAACAGGGTTGTCGTTGCTGCTGCCAAGTCCGTCCCCGGCCGCGTCCCGTTCCTCATCGCTGCGAGTTTTCGGCACAAACAGCGTATCAGGGGACANATTAGTTAATTCAACACCGCTGGATTCTTTGCTCGGTATCCACATATCATACGCCCAGCCGCTGGATTCGGAAGGGTCAGGATTAAACCTTATGAATTTTACAGCGAAAACGCCGTCAACTTTGATATTAGCTCCCGGATATTCCACACTCCAGCCCGCCGTTTTCGACATATTAGGCGTATATTCATATAAATAAATGTACTGTGCGTTTTTCAGCGCTCCCTTGATGTCTTTGATCCTCGCGTCAGATTTAGAAACGTTGGTCATCATAAACTCGTCCGCATAATTGGAATTCCAATCCGCAAAGTGCCCTGTTACGCGGTACTTGTGACCTGGGTCTTCAACGGCCTTGTCGCAGGCAGCTAAGCCCAGCGCAACAACAGCAATTAACGCTATAGCAACACCTCTCACAATACTTCGTTTTTTCATAAAATCCTCCTTAATTTTCCAAGTTAACAATATATNCTATCACTATTTTACAAAAAAAGTCAATCTGTAAATTAACATTTCCACATACCGAAACTCTGCGGCTCCAGTTTGAAAATCCCCTTTTCAGTTCCGCAGCCGCCAATGGAGTACACGGGTTCGGGAGTTTTCTGGACGGAAATCTGAACTTGAACGGCGTTTACACATGGATTGAGTCCCATGATAAAAGAGCCGCGTCTGTAAAAAAACGAACGGTCGCCCTGAATACCGGAGTGAAGTATCTCAAAGTTTGGCTTGGAGCCGAGTTCCTCATTACTGCTGCGCAAGCGCAGTAAGTCCTTAACCATATTTATCAGGGACTGCGGGTCTTTCTCCTGAGATTCAACGTCAGGCGCGCCAGATTCCGTATCGACAGGCAGGTAGAGCTTTTCAGGCGCGGCGCAGGAAAAACCGGCGTTTGCGCCTGAATTCCACTGCATTGGAGTACGGGAACCGGTGCGGTCATAGCCGCCTTCTTTTGTGTGGGTTCTGTAAAGGTAACGCATTCCGATTTCATCGCCGTAATAGAGGAATGGCACACCAGGCATTGTAAATTGCATCGCAAAGAAAAGGGACATTTCTCGCGGCGAAAGCCTGTGGCTGATGCGAGGGGTGTCGTGGTTCCCGCTGATCATGCTGATAAAGCCGTCATTCTTAGTAGCTTCGTACCAAGGCATATATTGATCGAGAAATTTGGCAATGCCGCCGTTTCCGTCTTTTTTAAAGTAGCTGTTATCTTCTCCGCCGTTCTTGTAATCACGAACCAGACTGCGGTATCCTGAGTTCCCGTGATCCAGCAGGAAGTCCGCATGGAAACCAGCCTTAATGGACTGGGGCGGAGAACTCCACTCGGAGACTATTGCGGCTTCGGGGAATTCGCTGTCAAGCATTTCACGGATATTCCGCCAAATAGCGCTTGTCGCGCTTTTTTGGGCATCGTCAAACTTTACAAGAGAATCTGCCATGTCTACGCGGAACCCGTCGCAGCCGCGGCCTTTATCGCCAAGCAGCCAGAATCGCATAATGTCCTTGAGAGCCTCCCGCGTGGCTATACAGTCGGGATGTTCAGGCGGCAGCTGCCATTTTTCACGGCATTCATGGAAACCGTAATTAAGCGCAGGCTGTGATTTAAAAAAATTGACAATGTAGCAGCCGTCCCTCTCCGTCTCGCCGGCAATAAATTTAAGGCCTTCAAGCCCCCAAAAGAACCAACTGTCTGTCCAGATATAGCGGTTTTTAAATTCCCCGCATGAATAAGCTTTTTTACTTTCGGCAAACCAAGGGTGCTCTTCGGAAGTGTGTCCCGGAACAAGGTCAAGCAGCACGCGCATATTCCGTTTGTGAACTTCGTCAAAAAGCCGGAACAGATCCTCGTTACTGCCGTAACGGGGCGCAACCTTTTTGTAATCCCGCACATCGTAACCGGCATCTTTGAAAGGCGAATCAAAACAAGGATTGAGCCACAGCGCGTTACAGCCGAGTTCCTTGACATAATCAAGTTTTTGAATTATCCCCTCAATGTCGCCGATCCCATCTCCGTTAGAATCGTAAAACGATTGGGGATAAATCTCGTAGAAAACCGCATTGCCTAACCATTTGGGCATAATAAATCACCCCTATTGTGATTAGCAATATTATAATATCAAAATCCGATTATGGTATACTAACTTGTGAGACAACTTGTCGTTTGGGCAGCCCAAACTAGTTGACCCACAAGTCTTGCAGTTTTTCCGGCTTATAGCCTCAAAACTGCTGTTTCTATTAAGGAAGGCAAAACCATGAAAGCGTTATTTATAGGCGGAACAGGCACAATATCAAGCGCAATTACAAGATTAGGCGTAGAACTTGGCTGGGAAATTTATCATCTTAACCGCGGAAACCGCGCGGACGATTTTAAGGGAGTAACCCAAATCCGGTGTGATATAAGAACGGAAGACGAATCCGCAATCAGGGCAAAACTTGAAAAAACGCTGGGCAAGGATAAATACTTCGACGTTGTTGCCGATTTTATCGCCTTTGTCCCCGATCACGTCAAAAAGGATTTCAATATTTTTAACGGTCTTTGCAGGCAGTTTATTTTTATTTCCACAGCTTCCGTATATCAAAAGCCGCTTTCTTCCTGCGTTGTTACGGAAAGCGCTCCGCTGGCAAATCCCTACTGGCGCTATTCAAGGGATAAAATAGCCTGCGAGGAATATTTGATTGAAAAATACCGCGAATGCTCATTCCCCGTTACCATTGTCCGTCCCAGTCACACTTACGACGAAAGAAACGTCCCGCTCGGAGTTCACGGCAAAAAGGGAAGTTGGCAGGTATTAAAAAGAATGATAGAAGGCAAACCTGTTATCATACACGGAGACGGCACAAGCCTCTGGACAATTACGCATAACAGCGATTTTGCCGGCGCTTTTTTGCGGCTAATGGGAAATATACACGCCATAGGGGAAGCCGTGCATATAACTTCGGACGAAAGCGTAACATGGAACCAAATCTACAGGGTAATAGCGGATACGCTTAATGTTGAACTAAAAGCCGTGCATGTAGCAAGCGATTTTCTCGACGAATGTTCGGGCGGCNTTTATGATTTTAAAGGGAGCCTGACAGGGGATAAGGCAAACTCCGTTATTTTTGATAATACAAAGTTAAAACGCCTTGCGCCCGGCTTCTGCGCAAAGGTACGTATGGACGAAGGTATCANAATGACAATTGAAAATGTACTTTCCGACAGGGAATTACAGCAGGAAGATGCTGAATTTGACGAATGGTGCGACAGGGTAGTTTCGGCGTTATCAACCGCGAAAAACGCGTTAATACAGTAAAATAAGATGAAGCCGCCGGTTTAAAGCTCAAACTTTTCGGCGGCTTTCGTTTCAACATTCTTATTCGGCATATTTTTTTTCCGTTCTTTAAGGGAAAGGAATAGAATTACCGCGTATAATGCAACTATTAAAATAACTAAAAGAAGAAGCATCATTATGTTGTTTCCGTCGTCTTTTTTGGTTTCCGGAGGTGCGCCGACAATTAAAACCGATTCATCAAAGGGAACGGATTTATCAGTAAGGGCGATAAAAAGGCAGATAATTACCGTCAATACCATGACGCCGAGTGCGATAATACTCACCAAACGGGCAGCAGGCTCGGTTTTTTTGTCAATCGACATATAAATCATGCCGCCCAATATGCTTATCGCCAGTGCAAAACCGAAATAAATCATTATATCTCCCCTTATGTAAATTTTCGGCTATTTTTGCCGCCGCATAAACCTTATGCTTTTCCCTTAATTATCCGGTTCGCCTGTAGGCGCAGGCAAGCCGGCTGAAAAAGCATTTTCGGCTAAGGTTATTTACACAGTTTTTAGGATGGATACATTTTAATGCCTGCCTTGAGATTTGTTATAGAAAATTACGCGGCAGGATTAAATGCTTTTTATTGACGCGGCTCTTGTGTCTACNGAATTTAAGATTGCCTGAAGTTTTTCTTTTTCTATCAGGTCAATGAGCCGCGCTTCTGTGTACCTTTTGGCTTCTTCCGAAAAATTACCTACTGTCATACATATACCCTTGCCGGCTTTTATTTCCTTTAAATGTGAATGAAAATCCCTTACTATGAGTTCCCCAATAGACCCTTGAGTTCTGATAAATCTGAACATGATAACGTCAGACCATTTTATCGTATCAACCTCCGCCAGAATATCGGCCCATTCGCTTTTAGTAACAGAAATATTTGTAATTTTTACTTTTGCCCTGCCGTAGTATGTCATTACGATTTTACGGCATAACGCTACGAAGTCCGCCGAAGAACCCATTAAAAATGTCTGTAAATTACGGTTGGCGTTTAGTTCAATATACTTGCCAAGGAGGACGTTTACATCCTTGTACGATGAATTTTCAGCTTGAATTTGTTTGAGTAACGGTATGGCTTTCCCTATGTCGTTTAGTTTTATATAGGTGGTAGCCAGTCTGTACCGCAGGTCCAAAAGAATATCCGGTTTGATATTTTGATGCTTAAGTCCGATTTCAAAATCCTGTACAGCCGCGTCATACTGTCTGGTATCCAGATGCATGGTTCCTGCAATAAGGCACGCGTTCGGTCCCATTACCGGGTCTGCTCTTAAATGGTTAAAAATACGCAGCGCCTGTTCTGTCTGATTTGCTTCATGGTAACATTCACCAAGAGTATAAAGCGATTCTTTATCATCAGGAGCAAGGTCTATGGCTTTTCGGATGAAAGTCATTGCTTCCTTTGGTTTTTTTAGCCTGAAAAGGGCATGTCCAAGATAGCGAAGAACTGCCGGGCTGTCCGGTTCCTGCGAGCGAGCCTGCGTTAATAGCTGAATTGCTTTCTCATAATTTTTTCTTTCAAATTCAAGAGCGCCAAGTTCGTAATTTACTTCAAAATCATCCTGTNTGTGCAGCCTTGCGGTAGAAAAGCCTTTATAAGCCTGATCAAGCATATTGAGTTTTCGCGCAGCCATACCGTACCGTTTGTATATTGTAAATTGATCTATGTTGTCAATTTTACTTGTCGAAAGATGCAATATCAGAGTTTCGAAGGTTTGCACGGCTTTATCCCAACTTTCTTCGTCAAAAAATGCGTTGGCTAAAGTATAAAGCGCTTCCGGATCATTNGGATTCTGGGCAAGACGTTTGTTGGCTTCTCTTATTGCAGCTTCATGGTCCTTGGACAGTTTTCCGCTTTTCATGGAACCACTGCCGGTACGGTTCATTATAAATATAAAGATAATTACAACTAAAACAAAAGCTGAAATACCAATCAAAATAGGAATCATATTCTTTATTATCGGTTATTTGTGCGATAATATTACTTGTTTTACCTGTTATACATAAAAACTTCTGATTTTTCGACTTGACAAAGGTAAATTCAACGCTTAAATTTAAAAATAGTCTGTTTAGTTATAACAAATACAATTAAAGGAGCTGGTCAAATGGCATTAAATATCGGCATTAAAGTTGCCAACGGTGAATTCTACCCCTTAATAGAAGAGAATTCATCAATAAAAAAGAAAATGATTCTTACTACAGCTTATGATAATCAACAAAGTGTGCAGATTGACCTTTTCAGAAGTTCAAGAAATGTTATGGTTGACGCCCAGTATATAGGCAGTCTTGTCATTGAAAATATCAGGCCAAAGCCCAAGGGTGAGCCGTCCATAGAGATGGTTATCTCTTCTAACAGTAAGGGCGATATAATTGCCGATGCCGTAGATTTGGACACAGGACCTTCAGGCGATCATCATGTGCTTACAGTTTCTTTGAAATCTCTTAATGAAGCGTCTCGCGATATAGAAATTGATGACTTTGATCTTGAGTCCGGCGAAAAACCGTCTTCAGGACTTTATAATCATGCGAAGAAAATAAAGCAGAAAAAAAAGCGTTCTTTTGCATGGCTTTTTATATTGTTTGTAATAATTATTATTCTGGGATTGCTTGCGTTCTGGCTGTTTTATATGGGCGGTATGGACGTCGTAAATTCCAAAGTAGATTTGCAGAATATCAAGCAGGTAATTGAACAGTATAAACCGGGATTTCTTAAAAAACAGGGGTCTGTAAATCAGTTTAAACCGGCGGAACCTGCAGTTGAGCCGGAACCGGTTAAGATAAGCGAACCTGTAAAACCAAGCGAGCCTGTTCAACAGATACCGGAACCTGTAGCTGTAATTGAGGCTCCTGCCGCCCCGCCTGCGCCAAATGTTCAAACAGAAAGCAGCCGTTCGCCGCCAGCTTCCGATAATGTATCTGTAACTATTCCAAAAGAAGGCGTAGATTACAAAATCCGGTGGGGCGATACATTGTGGAGTATTTCCTACAAGTTTTACCGTGATCCTTGGTTGTACAGAAGAATTGCGCGTCATAATAATATTCGTAATCCAAATTATATTATTTCAGGCCGGACGATTAAAATTCCCCCTAAAAATTGAAAAAGATTCAAGTTTCTAAAACCTATTTATTTAAAATCATTTTTTTATTTATCCTTTTTTTCTTTTGCTTTAGTTCNTGCGCCAGAGCTCAAATTACGCCGGATTTTTACCGGGGGCTNAATAAAACNAAAACAAATGAAGCTGTCAGATTATTTGAAAATGCTCTTGCAAGCCCCAATGTGTATATCAGGCGGGCAGCCGCCGAAGAACTGGCAAAGTTGGAGTCTTCCGCAGTAGAGCTTTCTTCAAAGACATTGCGGCGGATTCGCAGTGAAATATCCGGCTGGAGGGCGGCGGCTTATGTTCTTTTTGAAAACGGAGGCGCAGGCGATAATATTCTTGATTTTTTCCTGAACTTTGATTACGGAGAAACAATTCCTAATGAGGCAAAAGTCTACATTTTACAGGAATGTAAAAGGCGAAAAATATTTTTAAACGAAAAAGAGGAAGCTGCAATTGAAGGGCATTATGCTGTTTCCCGCCAACAGTACAATGAAGCGCTTGTGTTTTTTCGTGTATTTCAGGAAGACGGTAATTGGCCCCTGAATATACCTGAGATTTTTATAAAATATCCTGTTTTGATTAATGATTTGGGAAAAGCTTTTCAATACACATCATACGGTACGGAAGGACTTTCTCTATTTATAAAGTGGCTGAATAATATTGATCATGAAAATCCCGATCAGAAAAATATACTTTACAATCTGCAGTTTTATGCTGCGAGGATAGCAAGGCGTAACGGGCGGAATGCGCAGGCAGCTTCGTTCTTTGAACAAGCCATACTTTATGCGCCGAATACTGAACAATCGGACGCATGTATTTGGTATATTTTGGAATTATCTTTAGGCGGAACAACAGAATTTTTCACCCAACAGTTGGGAAAGTTTGTTTCAGGCTGGCATGACGGCTGTTATTTTAATGATATTCTGGAAAGGTTTTTACATGTTCTTGTATCAAAGAAGGAATGGAAAAGAATCATCCAAATATTTGACATAATTAAAGACTCAGGCGCTTCCATGAAATCAGGATATGCGTGGGTTATTGTCCGATTAGTAGAAGAAGGTTTTTTGTCCAAAGAAGATTTATCTTTACGGGGCGCGAAAACCGGAGAGGATATCTCCGTATTTTTACAAATTGCATATAACACTCCGTATGGCGATTTAAGCCCGACTCTTTACTACCGTTCGCTGATCGCTGACGCCCTAAATTTGCCGTTTCTTGAATTCCATGAAGAAACTGCGGAAGCCAAAAGAAAAAACTATTCGCCCGCCATGCAGTTCTTGCTTGGCTTTTTTACCCATAAAGCCGCGGAGCATGTCCTTACCTTTATCAAACAGATGGAACGGGAGTTGTCTGTTGATGAATTGCGCATAATAGCTCAGTCTCTTGAAAAGGAAGAAATGTATGTACAGTCCATGCTGCTTGTTTCAAGGTACATTACAAGAGAGGGCTATGTTCTTGACAGACGCGATTTGGAACTGTTGTTTCCCTGTCCTTACAGGGAACTTGTTGAAAAACACGCTAAAGAAATTGGCATTGAAGCGTACGTTGTTTTTGGCCTTATAAGGACGGAGAGCGCTTTTCAGAAAGATGTAATTTCACGCGCCGGAGCGGTGGGACTTACTCAGCTTATGCCGGCTACCGCTCAGGAAATGGCAGGACGTATCAGGCGCGCGGGAGGTCCCGATTATGCCGCTGTTAAAAACGGCATTGATCTTAATGATCCAGAGACAAATATTCATATCGGCGCCTATTACCTGAATTATTTAATGGGGCGTTTTGAAGATACGCTGCTTTCACTTATGGCTTACAACGGCGGCATGAACAGACTGCGCCGCCTGCGTTCTGCCAGCTCGCTGCCTGTAGATCTTTTTCTTGAAACTATAGCAATTTCAGAGACAAGGGATTACGGCAGGAAGGTTTTATCCGCGGCGGCAGTTTATAAAATGCTGTACTATTGACTTTGTAATAACGCTTTTTCAAGTTGTTCTCTTGGGTTGCCCTTTTTAGTTATTTTTTTTGCAGCATTTATGACAGCGCAAAGATCGCGCCCTGATCTTTCATACAAATCATTAAAAAAGTTGTCTTCCGTGTAGTAGAGTCTGTAAAGTTCAAGGTAGGCGTTGTTTACGGGCACTTCAGGGAAGCCCCTGTAATTATCACTTGAAAAACGGCTTTCGTATTCTCTGATAAAACGTTCTTTTGCGGAGTTTATAATTTGTTCTTTTTTTGTTAATTTATCTTCTCTGTTAATGCGTGTATCAGAATAAAGCGCTTCAAGTTCTGCGATTAATTCCTGTATAAATTCTACATAGTTGCGGCTGTCTGCGTCAGATGACGATATTTCACGGTATTCTTTTGAATCTTTTCCGTACCGTTTTTCGATATACTGCCTTGCGCCTTCGCTTCCTATAAATTCCGCAAGCTCTTCGTTAAATTTTACCTGTCCTGTTATAAATATTGTAGCGTGTACCAGTTCATGAATGATAAGGTCTGCAAGCCTTCCTGGAGAATAATCCCGCATATATGAATATAATGGATCCTTAAACCAGCCAAGTGTGCTAAATCCGTCAACGGTNCGTATCCAGACATCTAAATCCTTTTTTTCAAGTTTCAGCCGTTCTTTGCGCGCATCTTCAATATTAAAAAACCCCTTGTACGGCATCTTCCCGACAACCGGAAAATTCCAATCGTGGCGTTTGAATGAATCTTTGGCGGATGCGGAAACTATTGNCGCAAGGTAATTACGGTCAATCTCAACATAGGTGGTATAGTTCTTGCTCATAGCAAGTCCAAGNTCTTCTATTGCAAAAGTACGGATATCCGTAACAAGGCGGATAAATTCATCATCGCCTGCCTGTTCCAGAGGAATAGAGCTGTTTATATATTTTAGCATTGCAGCTCCCTGCTTGAGGGTATAACAGCCTGAGAATATGCCGCAGAAAGATAAAATCAGGATTGCAGCCAATAGTACCGGCAAATATGAAATCCGGCTTCTGAATTTGGTTATTGNNTTATTCATATATTTTTATAATACTTGCATTTTATTTGTTATTATTCTATTATTTGCAATGGTTTGCCTGAGTGAAACTGCATTTCAGATGATTTTTACGGTATTTGACGGTCAGATTGAGATTTCTGAACAATAATCATAGGAGGAAAGAATGACAAGACCGGTAACTATTTTTTCAGGACAGTGGGCGGATTTACCTTTTGAGAAATTTTGCGAAAAGGTAAAATNTTTTGGTTATGACGGAATAGAAATCGCCTGTTGGGGCGATCATTTGGATTTAAAAAAAGCGGCTGCTGATCTTAAATATGTAGAAGAGCGAAAAAATATTCTTAAAAACTACGGTCTTAAAGTATGGGCTATCGGAACTCATTTAATCGGGCAGTGCGTTGGCGACAACTGGGATCCGCGCCTTAACGGTTTTGCGCCGTCCAATCTTGCGGGGAAACCTGAGGACATTCGCAAATGGGCAATTCAGGAGATGAAATATGCGGCTGTTGCGGCAAAAAATCTGGGAGTAAAAATTGTAACAGGCTTTATGGGCAGTCCCATTTGGGCTTACTGGTATTCTTTTCCCCAAACTACTGAACAGATGATAGAAGAAGGCTACAAACAAATTATTAAAAACTGGACTCCTATTTTTGACGAATTTGACAAGAACGGCATCAAGTTCGCTCTGGAAGTACATCCGACGGAAATAGCGTTTGATTACTATTCCGCCGAGCGGCTCCTTAAGGAATTCAAGAACAGGAAAACGCTTGGTTTTAATTTTGACCCTTCTCATCTGATTTGGCAGGGTGTGACACCTCACATTTTTATACGGGATTTTGCAAAACAAATTTTGCATGTCCATATGAAAGACACGGCTGTTACCCTTGACGGCAAGGCGGGAATACTTGGCTCTTTCCTGACATTCGGCGATGTAAGGCGCGGCTGGAATTTCCGATCGCTAGGACACGGCGATGTTGATTTTGAGAATATTATCCGCGAGCTTAACGCAATTAATTATAAAGGGCCGCTTTCTGTTGAATGGGAGGATTCCGGCATGAATAGGGATTTTGGCGCAAAAGAGGCATGCGAATTTGTCAAAAATATTAATTTTTCTCCTTCGGATGTTGCTTTTGACAGCGCGTTAAAAACTGAATAACAGCGACCGGCTGGCGGACGATTAACTCAGCGGGAGAGTGCTACCTTCACACGGTAGAAGTCACTGGTTCAATCCCAGTATCGTCCATCAGCCGGTTATATTGTTCAATCTTTATTACGGGGGAGATAAAGAATGAAAAATTTTTTAACTGTCCTTTTGTTTTTTCTTTGCGGGACATTGTATTCTTCTGAATATATATGGGACTTTATAGATGCGCTTGCAAAGAATGATTTCTCTGCGGTAGAAAATATACTTAAAAAAAATATTAACAAAATTCCGGCGGAGGAAAAAAGACTTCTTATGAATTTTTCCCTGAATTACTGCCGGGGAGAAAATGCAATTAAGGCAATGGATATTCTTGAAAGATACAATATCCGCCCAACAGGTTATGATCTGTTTACGGCAATTAACAGAAATCAGCCGGATATTGTTATTTATTCCATAATGAACAGGGGAGCGCAGGCTAACGGGGAAATACTTCTTTTATTAACGGAAAAACAAAGATTCGATGTTGCGGCGCAATTAATAGAGGCCGGAATTGATGTTAATTATCAGTATCCGTTGTCAAAAAGTTATGCTGACGGCATGACGCCGCTTTTATATGCCTGCAAATGGAATAATTTTGAACTTGTAAAAATACTTGTTGAACACGGAGCCAATATTCAGACAAAAGATAAAAACGGAAGCACCGCTTTATCAATAGCCCGCGTGAACGGAAATAATCAGATTGTAAATTTTCTGCTGGAAAACGGAGCTGTTGAATCGGGAAATTATTTNCCGCNTCGGCAAGGTACGGGTGTTTCGAGTTTTCTGGAAAATCAGGCTGCTTTTCAAACAGGAACTTACTATGTTCTTGGCGGGAGTATAAGTATGAGGTTTTCAGGTAACGCTAATTCAGGCAGTATAAATTACATAGTAAACGGAATNTCAAGGACGGGAGTTTATAAAGTAGAAGGAAGTAATTTATCTTTGGCAATGGACGGGCGTACATTTACATACAAAGTTGATTCNAATACGTCATTTTCAGGTAACGGTGAAGTTTGGGTAAGAACGGGTAATTAAGCCGGATTTATCCTTTTATGTCTACAAGTGAAGCTGAATTTGAGTCGCTGAAATTTGTTTTTCTTCCGCCTGCTGCATACGGATTATTTCGCAGGGCTTTAATTTCTAAACGAAGTTCCAGCATGCGTTTGGAAAGCAATTCCCTATTTTTTGTCGAACGTATAACAGCTTCATTTTTTAGTTTTTCCAAGGATGCTTTTAAGCCGTGTACTTCATCAGGGGTTTCGGATTTTTCTGCGCTTTTTTGCATTGGAATTGCCGCTGTTGAAATGAGAGAACTGTACATTTCCTCAAGAGGGTCTATAACTTTTTGTATAGAGAAAATGTCAGCGACAATTTTTTCTTCAATTTCTACATAATTCAAAAGGTCTTCAGTGCCGCCGGATTCAATTACGCTCTGTTGTTTATCAAGCAAATCCAGATAGGAACGAAAGCGATCCCGCTGTTGTGATAAAAGAGTTTTAAACCGTTTTAATACTGCGACTCTCTGGGCAAGTTCCGCTGAATCAATACTATCGCTTACGGCAGCCTGTGAATTTTGCCTGTCTGTTAAAATCGCCATGTTCTCTCCGTTTTCCGGGTTATCCGGCTATATTTAAACCTACAGCCTCGCGATTTGTATGGTCAACTGTATTTTGACTTGCTATCTTACTCCATGAATCCCTAAGTTCGATAAGCAGTTTTTTTACTGTTGACAATCTGCCTATATCTTTTGTGATATTCGCTTCTATAAGTTCTCTGTTAAACCATGTATACAATGAAAAAAGGTTTTTTGATATTTCTCCGCCCTGTTCAAAATCCAAAGAAACCATTAATTCAGTCAATATTTCTTCGGTTTTCATAACCGCTTTGTTGATTTGTTCTATTCTGCCGGGGTCTTTTTTTTTCTGTTTATTGTCTTCTTCAAGAAGATTAATCGCTTTTGTAAGCTGTTTTACCGCTTCATCATACAGCATGACAATAAGCTGCCCCTGTCCGGCGGTTATTATTGTAGTTTCTTTATATGTTGATGATGCGTTTTTGATTGCCAAGATAGTCCTCCCATATTAATATCGGTAAAAAAAAACTTTACTTTAGCATTTTTAGCTAATTCCGTATAACCAGTATATGCCTTTCCTCTTCAAGAAAAGGCACATTATAGGGAATTGTTTCCCAATTATACTCTAAATTCTTAAANGGAGCCATTTCCTGTTCTGTCTTTTTCAGCCGTCCCTTGTATGCGGCAATGACGCCGTCTTTTTTCAATACGCCGATAAGGGTTTTTAACAATTTTATATCCAAAGGTTTAAAAGCGCGAAAGGTAACAATATTAAAACTTTCTTTTTTGGTTTTTTCAAGCTCACCCTCTTCCACAATAATGTTGGAAATTTTTAACATTGCCGTTGCGCTGCATAAAAAAGCCGCTCTGCGTCCCATGCGTTCAATAAGGGTAAATTCACAGTTTGGCATGGCGACGGCAAGCGGTATTCCCGGAAGGCCTGCTCCGGAACCGGCGTCCGCTATTTTTGGATTTTCAGTTTTGCCCAGTAAACGGGATAAAATTCCAAGCGGCGCAAGGGAATCAAGGATGTGCCGTATTACGANCTCTTTTGCATCATTTGTTCCGGTAAGTCCGTAAGCAGAGTTTAAAAGCTCAATCTCATTTTTATAACAGTCAAGAAGAGAAATTACTTTTTCAAAACGTCCGCAGAGCAGGCGCTCAATATCCTTGTCGCCTTTTAACAGAGCTTTTACGCCTTCGGTAATTAAATCCATCAAGGGTAACAGTTATCCTAAATAAACCGTACCAGATGTTTTTCTTCTATAAAGCCATTGGTACGCGCCAAAAAATAGGAGCCGAATGCGCATAACATTATGTCGATAAATGCNCCGATTGCTATAAGGTAAAAAGCCAGCGGTTTTAAAATCAGGTAACCTGCCCTGTATTCACCGCCTCCGTAACTCAAGCATAATGCGGCTAACGCAATGTATGCCCCGTCTCCNGGATGCCGCGCAAGTATGAATGAAATAACAAAGGCATATAAGCCTATCTTAAATAATTCAACTGAACCAATTCCCATATACGAATAGGATTTAATAATAACGATAAAGCCTGCCGCCGCTGTCATGGCNCTGCCGCATCTGCAAAAAGTTGCAAAAAGAGCNATAGATAAAGAACTGGATCGCCTTCGTATCCCAAAATTTTCTTTTGAATGACGCTGAAGCACCGGAATTGTTAAATTNATNTCCCCTGAAAAAAAAGCCGTAAGCGCAGGTCCAAGGAAACCATAAAGAACAAGCCATGGATTGACCCTTGGCTTTAAAAAATATAGAAACAGCGGAAGAATGCCGAAGCACAAGACTACGCTGAATATTCCAAGCGTAACGACAAGATCTTTGTAAACTTTGGCTTCCAGTATGCCGTTGAAACGGACTGCCCAGTATGAGGAAAGTACAATAATAATAAACCCGAATATTTCCGAGAAAAAAGACGCGACATGGTAAAAGATACGAGAAAGCGAATCAACAAGCGATATTACAGGCTTGGAATAATTCCTGTCGTAGTTAAGACTCATGCCAAGGAAGAAGGCAAACGCGCAGACAGGAAAAAGATAAATTCCGTTTCCGCCGAGAATACTGAACATATTTGACGGAAATACTTCCAGAATATTTGCCGCAGGATCAATAGTTGTTATTTCCGTAAGCTCGACTGATTCTATAGGTATTCTGTCAGGTGAAAAAACTACAGTNGTTACAACGCCGGCAAATATTACAAAAGCTGACGCCGCAATTATAAGCAGGATATTTTTTAAAACCATCGGCCAGAACCGTTCGTCCATGCGCAGTTCATAAACAGCGATTGTAAGTGAAAAAACCAGAACAGGAACTACCGCATAACGTCCTATACCCAGCGCCAGCTTTTCAAGCCAGCTTAAAACGGAAATTACTCCCTGACTTTCAGCGGGAAGCAGGAAGCCGATTGTTATTCCCAAAATGGAACCGCTTAACAATTTTACCCATACTTTCATAATTGAAGGATAATGTATTTTTNGGCGCTGGGCTAGAGGCGTATAATACGCGCCGTTGTCAGGATTTCCTGACCTTTTTCGGTTATGAGAATGTCATTTTCGAGACGGCAGCCGCCAAGCAAGGTGTCGTAAAGACCAGGCTCTATTGTAAAGATCATTCCGGGTTTTAACACCCATTCGTTGTCACTGCGGTTTCTGATTACAGGGTATTCATGTTCCTGAAGACCGATNCCGTGCCCAAGACCGTGCGGCATTTGCTTTTTGGATTTAGCAAAAAAGGCGTCTACAGCGGCGGCAATATCTTTTGCCGGCGTTTCGTTATGCGCCATTGTAATTGCCAGCTTTGCCGCTTTTTCCACCAAATTAACAAGTTTTTCCTGTTTTGGATTAAGATCACGGGCAAAGGTAAGCGTTACATCGGTGCAATAACCGTCGTATTTTACCCCAAAGTCAAGAATTGACAGTCCANTCCCGCCNAACGGAGAGTATGTCCATGACGGAAAAGCGTGAATTGCAAAACTGCGGTACGGCCCTGCGGCAAGGGTCTCAAAACTTGTTCCTTCACAGCCGCGTTTACGGGATTCAACTTCGATAAACAGGGCGGCATCGGCTTCGGTTTTTATTTTTTCTTCGCGTACATTTTTTTCCAAAAGGTCAATTAATTCATTTGTAATATCCGCAGCTTTCCTTATGATTGCAATTTCTTCTTCGTCCTTGACTGCGCGCAATTTGTCAAGTTCGACGCCGGCGCCGTTGCTGCGGCACAGTATGTCAAAGCCGGAAAGTTCGCCTACATAATCAAGGAAAGCAGGATAGGGAGTAACGGAAGGTATTTCGATCTTTGAACCTGGCGGGGTTTTCATTATTTGTAGTGCTGCGGCAATTGCCTTTATCGGCTGTCTGCCGAAATCATTGTAAGCTGCAAGCATGGCAGGAGCATGACTCGCGTAAAGTTTTGCAAGGTTAATGTCCCATGCCGCAAGTATTGCTTTGTTATTTGTTTTTAGTGAAGAGGCATAGTCCTGCGGTATAAAAAGAAGCGCGTCTCCGGGATGTCCTGTAAGCCAGCGGATATTCTGATCGCGCCTTCCTTCCGTATCTTCCAGCATTAAAAGGCCTATGCCTTCTTCTGTCATCCAGTCCTGAATTTTAGCCAAGCGAGCTGAATATTTTTCCATGTGCTAAGGCCTACCGCTTTTCTTTAACCTTTTCTTTCTCCTTGACAATTTTTGATTCAAGTTTATCCATCATCTTGTCTATTGCCGCCGTTATGTCAAAATCCGCTTCC
>WRGH01000003.1 GCA_009787285.1 Brevinematales bacterium | reverse complement strand
CCGATAGTTCTTCGTATGAAAGAGTTTTCTTTTGTTTTGCATATTCAAGCAGTTTGCTGATAGCAGGATCTGAAAACGCCGGATCCGTCAGGAATTCCTGTCCGGTATTTTCTTGAGTTCCAACTGTAATTTCCGGCTTAGGTTTACAGATTACCTTGTGTATTGGTTTTTTGTGGAAATGAATTAAAAGAGGCGATGCTTTCTTAAATTTTGAATATACAAAATCCAGCATAAATTATCTTCCTTCAAGTTTTCTAATTTGTGAATCTATGTCCTTTTTTTCCGTCAATAAGTCATCAATGTTTATATCAGTGTCCGCTTTTCTTTCATAGCTGCGAAGTTCAGCTCCTATTTCAATAAGCCTTCTGCGAAGCTTTTTTTTTCGTATTTCATTTATTCCGTCCTCCATAAGCCGCCTAGGATTAGTTGGAGCAATATACCGGGAATCTTTTTCATTTAAACTGCCGCCTTTAAACTCAGGTGAATCCCCATGGCTTATAATGAAATTTTTAAGCTGCTCATTTTTAATCCTTGCCAAAAGAAAATCCATCCCGCTTTCGCCGTGCTGATAACATTCTTCCAAAGCGATAAAAAGTTCTTTTGCGTCCCTGTCGTCAATCTCCTTAATTTCAAGAGTCGCGCGGAATTCGCCGTATAGCTCCATATTAACCGCAATGACAGTAAGCAGTACAAGTTCAGCATTTCTGCGTACTGTATGCTCAGGATATATATCCTGTTTTACTGTCTCGGCTCGTGATGTAGAATCCTTTTTCCAGAGCGAATAATCTTTTTGCACAGCAACGCGTTCTGTCCGAATGGCATCGGCAAGCCGGGCTGTACAATCATCACGCTCAACTTCGGAATCCAATGCGTCCAAATACGGAAACAGAAATTCTGCCGCACGTGTTATGTTTCCNCCTGAACTTGATGTTCCGAGAGAAACAAGGTATTCAAAATCATTTATAGTACAATTGATTATTTTTTTCAATATTTCCGCGCCGAATTTTTGTAAAATATCTGCAGGATCCTTGATTTTTTCAATATTAACTGCCCCTGTTTCGGTTTTTAGCGCGTCAATAACGTTAACAAGACTGCAGGAAAGACCGTTTTTCCGGCAGGTAATGATAGCTTTATATGCCGCTTTTTGCCCAGCCTCGTCATTATCAAAAACAAGCGTAACATTTTCCACCTGCCGGCGCAGCCAGCTTGCCTGTTCGTCTGTAAACGCTGTTCCAAGCGGCGCTACGGCGTTTTTTACTCCTGCCTGATGAAGAGCGATTACGTCGATATAGCCTTCGGCTATAACGGCAGTTTTTGTTTTTCTCATTTCAGNCTTTGCCTGATCTATCGCAAATAGTGTNTGTCCTTTCTTGTAAATTTCAGTTTCAGGGGAATTTATGTATTTCGGAGGCTCGCTGCCGTCATTTTGCAGGACACCCGGCATAGCTCTTCCGCCGAAAGCTACTATTTTTCCCTGCCTGTCTGTAATCGGAAATATAAGTCTTCCTGAAAAAAGGGAAATTGTTTTGTACTTTGAAGAGAACAACCCCGATTTTCCCAGAAAATCATCTGAATAACTCTTCTGCTTTAAGAAATTAAAAAGAAATTCCCTGTCGGCAGGCGCAAAGCCAAGTTTAAAGCAGTCGCTCATTTCCCTGTTAATACCCCTTTCAGAAAGGTANTTAAGCGCATTTTGACCTTCGGGTTTTTCATTTAAAAAATACTGAAATGTCTTTGTGGTTCTTGAGTATAATTCATAAAGATCATCCTTTATGGAATTGTCTTCTGTTTCGACATCACTACCCTCTTCATAGACAATTTCAATTCCCATTTTACCCGCTAGATTTTTAAGAGCTTCAGGATAGGTCAGATTTTCAACTTCCATGACAAAACCAATTACACTGCCGCCCTTGCCGCACCCAAAACAATGGTACATTTTTAGGTCGGGATCGACTTTGAACGACGGAGTTTTTTCCTGACCGCCCGCATGAAACGGACACCTTCCCCACCATCGTCCGCTCTTTTTTTCAAGCCGGACATAATCTCCTATTACAGCTATTGCGTCCAGCCGGTTATTAATTTCCTGAATTGTAAGTTTTGATATAAGGCTCATTCTTTAACCGTTTAAAAGTCAGCTTCGTCCCTTGGGAATAAAATGATCTGCGCTTATGTGTTCGTCCAATGTTNTCGAAAAGTAGTGCCTTCCCGCCTCTGGATCATTTAGACGAAAATAGAAATAATCTGTTTTTTCAGGAAACATTGCCGCTCTTAAGGCGACAATTCCGGGAGCGGAAATAGGTCCCGGAGGCAGACCCGGCCTTATGTATGTGTTATACGGATCACGGATTTCAAGGTCTTTATTCAGAATAACAAGCGGATGGGGTTTCCCCTGAATCTCAGTGATAATATATTCTACAGTAGCGCATGATTGTAACGCCATGTTTATTTTAAGCCTGTTATAAAAAACTCCCGCCATTAACGGCGCTTCTTCGCTTATTCTGTATTCGCGTTCAACAATGGAAGCAATTATAACTTTTTCATTTAAATCATTCGAACTTAATTTTTTTACGCCGGGATCGATTTCTTCGATTCTGGCGTAAAAGTTATCCGCCATTGCCTTGACAACCAAGGAAGCGGGATATCCTGAAGGAAAGAGATATGTGTCGGGAAAAAGATAGCCTTCCATTGATGCATTGGGTATTCTGTATGAATTGATAATTTCAGGATCTCTTGCCGCTTCAAGAAAATCTTCCGAAGAACAAATGCCTGCTTCTTCAAGAATTCCCGCTGTTTTTTTTATAGTTACTCCTTCAGGAACTGTAACCCTGTATAAAATCTGCTTTCCCGAAACAAGAAGCTGATGAATGGCAAGCTGGTTTGCAGGAATTTCCAGCCTGTATACGCCTGTTTTAATTTGTTCTTTTTTCCAGCGGCAAAGCAAATTCCAAAAATACCTGTTTTTTATTAACCCTGCCCTTTCAAGGCGTAACCCNACTGATTGTGAACTTTCTCCCCTGCGTACATCAAAATAATAAGCGCCGTCTTCAGCTTTTTTTATACCTTCAATATCAGCCGTTAATTCAGGAAGGTTTTCAGGCTGTACCGGAGAATTGAAATAAATGATAACCCCAAAACCAAGCGGAATCATGATAAGAGCAAAAGCGATAATTACGGAAATAAAAATTATTATGTTCGAAAAAACGCTGCGTTTTTTCTTTTTTTGTTTTGACAACGCTCCCCCTTTTTAAACGGAGATTTCCAGTCCTTCATAAGCCAGCGTCAACTCAATTCCTTTCAGGTTCATTCTTTCAAGATACCAGCGAGCGGATTGTAAAATACCGTACAATTTGTGATCGTCATAAGAAGGATCGTGGTGAAACATAACCATGTGTTTTATATTCCAGTTTACCGCAAAATCGACTGCAAGGCTGAATGCGCTGTGTCCCCAGTTATATTTGTCTATTGATTCACCTAATGTATACTGGCAGTCAATGATAATAAGGTCTGCATTCAAGAAAACAGCAGTGTTTTCATCGTTCTTCATAAAATCATCCGAGGTAAGCTCAGTATCTGTTGCATAAATTACCCTCTTTCCGTTTTCGTTTACGCAGTATGAATAAGAACCGCCCGGATGATTCATTTTTTTGAAACTAACAGTACACTCTGCAATTTGCACCTCATTTTCCAGATGATGAAAAGTTTTCTTGGCTCCCATACTGTCAAGGCGNATNGGGAAATAAGGAGGAATCATCAGCCCATCCAGAATTTTTTCGATATTAGACACCGGTGAATAAAAATCAATTTTATTTGACGGGTTATAGGCCGGTCCAAAAAAAGGCAGCCCCATTATATGATCCCAATGAAAATGGGAAAAGAAAATATGAAACTGCGATGTTTTTATCTTTTCGTTGATTTGCGTCATTCCAAGTTCGCGAATCCCTGAGCCGCAGTCAAAAACAATGCATTCTGCAGGGTCTTCAAAAGTTATGCTGACACAGGGACTGTTTCCNCCGACAGTGCCGAAAAGCCATGGAGGAAGACCCGCCAAAAACCTTTCACGGCTTTCCGCGTCAACAATGTCTTCAGGAGTTACCTGNTGCAAAATAGCTGAAATTTTGCTCTTTATACGGGTCGGCGTAATAGGAGCCGGAAGAGAACCGCGTACACCCCAAAAGTGTATATTCATTGATTTCCCTCCTGCCTAATAATTATTGACTCCGAAGTACGCTTTTTAATATACCGGTCAATTGTCTTTTCCGAATGCAGTTTACCGGTATTCATTCCCGGACAACCTGTAGCTGCAATTTGCCAAGCCTGCGTTGAAGCAACGATAGATTTCCAAAAAGGGAAAGTGCTGCACTGAACAGGACGAGCCATATAAACAAGACAAACCGAATCCCACAAAATACAGTCTTTATTGGATTTTTCCTTTAAAGAAAGAACTTCATTTCCGCTTTGGGAATCTTTTACCCAGCGGCAATAGGTCTTTATAAAACTGTTTCTGTCCGTTTTAAGCTCCGCCGTTAGCTTTTTTAAGTCATTTTCAGAAAGAAACACATATCCTGCATCGTATCGGCAGCATGAAGAACAGCGNCTGCATGAAAATTTCAGACCGGAAGCATAAAACGGCGTAACTGTCATGGTTTTTGATTTTATAACATATTATTAAATATTTATCAATAGAGGCTTTAAGAATAATATTAGCGTGTTTTTACTGCGATTTCAGGGCTAATTCAATATTGTGTTTGGCGCTTTCATTATCCGGGTCCAATTTTAAAACTGTCTGCCAGTCCGAGATAGCCTTTTTTAAGTTGCCCTCTTTTGCATACGCGTTNCCCCGAATAGAATATGCGCTAATGTTATTTTTGTCCAAAGATATAGCTTGGGTACAATCTTTTATTGCNTTATTCATATCATTTTTTTCAAAATAAGCCCTGGCGCGGATTGTATATGTAACAGCTGATTTTGGATCACGGACTATTACCTGATTACAGTAATTTATCGCTTTATTGTATTCTCCTGTAACAAGACATTCCAGACTTTTTTTAAAGAATTCCAGCGCGTAGTAATTGTAGGTTTCTTCTCCGCTTAGACCGGAAATAAAGGTAAAAAAATTGAAAAAAATCAGTAAAGCAAAACACAGCAATTTTTTTTCAGATTTCATATAAAATAATCCCTCCTTTATTTCAATAGGGTTTATTGATATGTTCGGACGATTCTTCCTGTTTTCTTAGACAGGATTGGTTAAAATCCCCCAATTATCCGCTTATATTAATATTATTGAATTATACCGTTTTTACGGCTAATCAATAACTCCCTGGAGATAAGGGGATTCGGCTTCCGGTCGCAAACATCCTGTTTGCTCCCTACAGCCCCCGCCTGCGCAATCCCCGCCGCCTCCATGCGGCGCATTAACTTTAGCAAGGCTTTCGCCTTGGAAGCATTACAGGATTGCTCCGGTTCGAATCCCCAATTACTCCGTTTTTGTAAATATCTGTCATTAAGCCATTTTACTGTTAAAAATAACTTAATGGAGATAAGGGGATTCGAACCCCTGGCCTATTGATTGCGAACCAATCGCTCTACCAACTGAGCTATATCCCCGCTTTTCTTTATTAAGCTATAAATGCGGTTTTTAGTCAATGGAGTTGTATGGAAAGATACTTGGATTTACCACAAGTATATCAATCCTTCATCTGCATATAATTCTGTATGCGCATCTTTACTGACAAAAACATATTCGTTTTTTATACATTGAAATATCAACATTCTGTCAAATGGGTCCTTATGGCTGTCTTTTTGAGGAAGCTGCAAACTGCTTAATGCTTCAACAGGTTCCAATGGTATTAATATAAACCGCATCTTCAGGCAATATTCCGGTATTTTATTTATATTAAAACTGACAATTAATTTTCCAATACTGCATTTTAAGGCGATTTCCCATAACGAAACAGCNCTTACNAAAATTTCGTTATCGGCATTCTTTATTTCTTGTATGACTTTTTTGGANAATTCATTTNTTTTTCCTATAGACCATAATAAAGTATGAGTGTCCAGTAATAACTTCATTNTTTTCCTTCGTTACCCAAACCGCATAATTCTTCAGTAGTCATTTTAAAATTACTCATAAATTCAATTTTTACCTTTCCGTCCAGTATTCCAATCTTCCGCTCGCTTTTCTTTTCTTCCATGTACGGAACAATCATTGCAATTGGGTTTTTAGCTCTGCCGAATAAGATTCCTATTTTTTCCCCTTGTTTTACCTCACTTAAAATTTGAGAAAAGTGGGTCTTTATTTCCCCGACAGCCATAGTTTTCATAGGATAAAATATATATTGAATTTGACAACTTGTCAAGAAACTTTTTATNANCATCACCATGTGCGTTAACTTTTAATTTAANGCGCACGGTGTCAATCATTCATGGAATACCACTGTGCTTTCTAAGCAACNTTTACCATCCAGCCCTTATCATCTGGTAATATACCGTACTGAATTCCCTTTATTGTATCGCGGATACCGGCGGTAAAATCACCGACCTTGCCGTTATTGAACAGAGCCTTTTTACCTTTGTATGTAAGTGAAGCAATAGGCGTAGCTCCTGCGGCGGTTCCGCTTACAAAACATTCCTTTGTTTCTTCTATGACTTCATCTATTGATATTTGCCGTTCGTTTGTTTTTATGCCTTTGTCGCGGGCAAGTTCGATTATACTGGCGCGGGTGATGCCGGGCAGNATTGTATCGCCCAATTCAGGCGTTACAAGCTCTCCTGATTTAAGGTAAAAGAAAATGTTGCATGACGATCCTTCTTCTATGTACTTGCGGTGCGTTGCGTCAAGAAACACACATTCCATGTATCCGGCTTTTAACGCTTCGGCTTTTGCGAGCGCTGAAATTACATAGTTGGAGCAGGCTTTTATCCANCCAGTGCCGTTGGGCGTTGCGCGTATTCTGTCGCTCACAACGGCATCAGGGCTGCCTGATGAAAAATAAGCGCTGACAGGAGTATTTATCACTATAACGCAGGGTTCTTGTGAAAGATTTACTCCGATACCGCCCTCAGCTATGGTAAACGGCCTTATATAAACAGAATCCGCCGTCATAAATGCGTCTTTTTCCCAGTCGCTGTTATAACGCGGCATAAAGCCTAAAGCGGCGTTCTTTTTAACAGTTTCGATACACGCCGTTTTGAATAATTCCTGCGGAAACGGAGGCATACATAGCCCTTCCATTGAACGGTAAAAACGCGCGGCATTTTGATCCGGTCTGAAAATAGCAAGCCCTCCGTTTTTTTGCGGAAGGGCTTTTAATCCCTCAAAACAAGCAAGCCCGTATTGGGACGTGTAGTTTACAAGCGGCATATCATCATAGTAATTACGTGAATTTTCAAGTTTANCACGGTCTTCCTGACTCATAGCCGCTTCTTCTTCAGGCGTTTTATGAGGTTTCTCAATATACTCGTCAAGCCATTTTCCGTCAGAAAATTTTGCGCGGTAGGTGATTGGATAAGTGTTCAATGCAAATGCCATAACAACTCCTTTTGCTGTATCTCACCTTACATTTTTTTTATGAATTACACAAGACACTGNCGGTTTTGTTATAGACAGAAATTATCGTTTCTTTTTACGGTCGCGCATTTTTTTACGTAAATTTTCCGCCATAGTAAACAAACTGTAAGCAAGAGTTTTATACGGATAATCCCAGCTTCCCGGACGGTGAATGATCTGTCCGCCGAAGCCTGTNTTAAAAAGATACAGACCTGCCATAGGATGCTTAGGATCGCCGTCCGGCGGAATGCCGAAAAGATCATAATATTGACAGCCTGCCTCTTTTGCGTCCTGCATTGCTTTCCATTGAAGGGCATAGGAAGGCATAAGATTTCTTTTGCTGCCGGAAGACGCTCCGTAAAGATAGGTCGCATAATTGCCGCGAAAAAGAACAACAATAGCGGNTATAGTTTCATCTTCATGGCTTGCGGTATACAGACGCAGCGTTAAACCGTGCTGACTGCATTTTTCAAAAAGAGTTTTATAGTAGTCAAAATTGTGTACAAGAATACCGTCCCTTGCGGATGTCCTTTTAAAAGTTTATAAAAAATTTCAAGTTCCTCATCGCCGCCTGTTTTTACAGTTACGCCTTTTTTCTGCGCAAGAGAAATATTGTATTTCCACTTTGGTTTCATAGCTTCAAGGATTTTTTCCGTAGAATCGGTCAGGTTTACAATAACGGTATCAGGAGGCTGAATAGAAGCTCCGCTTTTTTTTAATCCTGCGGATAAATAAAGAGCGGCATCGTTAGCTGAAAAAACAGCGCTGTTATTTCCGTACCACGGAGGGTCAAAACGAATGAAAACATGTCGTTTCTTAAAAAATGTTTTTAATTTTACGGCAAGTTCAAAGAGCGCTGCCGGTTTTTCTTCAGGCGGAAAATCAGGAGGCATTTGCGGCCCCCATGGGATGTATACAAACGAAAAGCCGAAGCGAGAACGCGAAATTGCAAGTAACGGTACAGTTTCCCGCCCTTTCCAGTTAATTAAAAAAGCCCTGCTTTTCCAGCCGAAACATGACTTAAACTCTCCCCACATTGACGATTGTAAAAATGTATCCGCGTTTTTGCAGGCCGAAAGTTCTGTTTCCGTGATTTCCTGTATAAACTCCTGATTTTCCACCTATGTTAGTGAACCTCGCCCTCGGGGATAACGGCAGTTTTAACAGGTTTTCCTTCAAGGCACAATTTTTTTCCGCCTGAGAAAACATTAAAATCTTTTACAAAAATCTGCTGCGTAAAGAATGTGTCTATGTCTATTTCCGCAGGACAGGCGGCCGCATCTTCTCCTTCCGGCAATAACCTTGTTCCTGTAGGGCTTAATCCCGCGTCCAGCACTTCGACACGTTCGAGCGTTTCTCCGTTCGGACCGATGCCTTTTTTATCGCCTGCGGCAAGAAGCATCCCTCTTGATTCAATCCCGCGTAATTTAGCGGGTTTTAGGTTATACGCTACAATAATTTTCTTTCCAAGAAGCTGTTCCTCGGTGTAATACGGCACAAGCCCTGTAACAATTGTCCGCTCTTCGCGGTTTCCCGTAACGCCTTCTCCGATCTCAAGGCTGAGAATGTAGAGTTTATCGGCTTTTGGATGACGCTCAACTTTTTCTATTTTAGCGGTCCGCAAATCCATGACAGAAGCAAAAGAAGGCTTAGTTTCAAGCCTTTCCTTCTGGGTTCCTGAATATTTTTCCTTTAAGGCGTCTACATTTTCATCTTCCAGTTTGGAAAAAAGAACTTCGCTTGTTATCTTTATATCTCCAATTTCCTCCGGCTTTCCGATATTTTTCCAGTCGAGATTTTCCCTCAGTTTAAGTCCGAGGAAAGATGCGATTCTCTGCGCCGATTGCGGCATATAAGGTTCAATCAATACGGCAAGATCGCGTACAATATACGCAAGATCGCTTATTACAGCCGCAGCTTTTTCAGGATCATCATTACGAAGCTGCCACGGCTGTGAATCCTGAAAATACTTATTTGCAAATGAAGAAAGNTCAAAAATTTCCCTGAAAGCATCGCGTAATTCCGCCCTGTCAAGTTTTTCCGCAATTGATTTTTCATGCTTTGACACTTGTTCCCAAAAAGACGGATCGCTTTTTCCCGAAGGAAGTTTGCCGTCATAATAACGGGTAATAAATGTCAAAGTACGGTTTACAAGGTTTCCCAGATTGCCGATAAGCTCGCCGTTTACTTTTTCCTGCAAATCCTTCCATGTAAACATTGCGTCTGATTTTTCAGGACGGTTATAAAAAATATAGAACCGCCATACATCAGCGGGGATTCCCGTTTCCATTGCGTCNGTGCCGAATACTCCGACTCCCCTTGATTTTGAAAATTTTCCGCTTTCATAGTTAAGGTATTCAGAGCTTGACATGTGGTGTAACATTGTCCATTTATCTCCGCTTCCGAGAAGGCTGGAAGGAAAAATTACAGTATGAAACGGAATATTGTCCTTGCCGATAAACTGAAACAGCTCTACTTCATCAGGACTTTTCCACCAGTAATTTACATAATCCTGCCATGAGGAAAAAGAAAGACCGTTTTTGCCGTGCGGCGGCGCAGATGCTTCTCCTTTTATTATATCTTCACCTAACGTTCCTGTTATGGAAATATAGCCGATTGGAGCGTCGAACCACACGTAAAAAACTTTGTTTTCGTAGCCTTTGCGCGGGACAGGAATTCCCCATTTTAAATCTCTTGTTATCGCGCGTTCTTTAAGTCCGTCTCGAATCCACGCCTGTGTCATCTGAACCGCGTTGTTTGCCCAAAAACCTTTTACAGAAGCGGTTTTTATCCATTTTTCAAGTTTTTCTTTAATAGCCGGAAGGTCTATGTAAAGATGATTTGTTTTTTGAAGGGAAGGAACGCTTGAGCAGGCGGTGCATTTAGGCTCTTTTAAATCAGTAGGATCGAGTAATTTACCGCAGGCTTCGCATTGATCGCCGCGCGCTTCGTCAGAGCCGCAGTTAGGGCAGGTTCCCCTTATGTAACGGTCGGCAAGAAACCTGCCGCATTCTGCNCAGTAAAACTGTTCGATTGTCCTTTCGCAAATAAAGCCCGCTTTATCNAGCTTAAGAAAAATATCCTGCGTTACTTCGGTTTGTATGGGAGTAGATGTGCGTCCGAATTTATCAAAAGCTATGTTNAACCACTTGTAAATATCCGCGTGAACTGCGTGATAGCGGTCGCACAGTTCCTTAGGGCTTATGCCTTCTTCCGCAGCCTTGTTTTCCGTTGCGGTTCCGTATTCATCGGTTCCGCAGACATACAGGGTTTCTATGCCGCGAAGCCTGCAAAAACGTGCAAAAGCGTCTGCGGAAAGCACCTGAATAAGGTTTCCAAGATGCGGAACATTGTTAACATAGGGTAACGCTGAAGTAATCAATCGTCTTTTCATAATTTTTTATGATAGCGAAAAAAACATGGATTATCAATGGGAGAATTTAACAGTAAACTCGTTTGTCCATGTTTTTGCGTTTTCAAGCGTTACGGAAAAAAACGGCAGGATTCCGGTTGTTTGATAATGACCTTCCCTGCATACTTGAAGCAGGCTTCCTGAAAACGGTTTCTCGCTGCGAAGCATTATTTGCACTTCATTTTGTACGTCAAGGATTTTTAAATTATCCGTATTATGCAGTAACTTTTCCGCCGGAATATCCTTTTCATTGTTTTCAACGGTATAAAAACGGGTAAATTCATCTCCGATGCCTGCAAAAGAGAAATCTATTTCCGTAACAAAATTAAATGTTAGGTTTTCCTTTCCGGTGTTTCTTAAAATATACGATACTGTAAGAATATCTTTTTTTAGCATATAACATTTGTTTATTTCAATGTTTGCAAACGGTAGTTTTGAATCCGAAGACGGAAGAAGGAAACATGATTTNCCTTTCCGGTTCTGTTCAAGCGCCTGAAATTCTTCGTTAAAACAGAGCCTTGCATTTTTTGGAAAACCTTTTTCTANGGCGGTAATTTTTGTTTCAGCAGGCAGGATAGAATCGGCAAAAGCTATTTTTCTTGAATCGTTAACATTGCCCTGTAGAACAGCCGAACCGCAGTCAATGTAATTCCAGTCTTTNGGCAGATANTCAAGCTCAAAAACACCAGCTCCTTTTGTCTGAATATAACAGTTCACTACAGTATCCTGAAACAGATATTCCATCTTACCGTCAAAATCAAAATCGTACTGTATCAGCGAGGAAATAAATTTTCCCTTTTCCCTTGAAAGCTGTTCAGCGCGTATAAGGGAACTATAGGCCGCTTTTCTAAGTTCATTGCGAAACTGCCATTTTCCCGGAGTAAAGAGGCTGTAATCCTGCGCTTTCCAAAGTTCTTCCCTTGCGTTTTGTTTTCTTGATTTATCACCCTTTATCTGATTTATAAAAACGCTTGTAAAAATCATTTTTGAATAAATTCCGTTAGCTTCGCAGTAATCGATAATAAAACGCCGCGGAGAAAAAAAATTGTTCAGCGATGTGGAATTGGGAAAACATGCTTTTTTAAAAGTTTTNTGGCTCTTTGTGATTTTTAACGGTAATACGGTTTCTATTAAATTTTCTGAAAGTGATATTTCTTCAAAGAATCTGTTCCATGCTGTATCAGGCGCTTCTTCGGGAGCGGAAGAAACATTTTCAGGAAACACGCTTATTACTCTGTCAGGCAAATAATCGTAATTTTCTTCAATCTGTTTTTTGAATTCAATAAATACGTGAGAAAAACTTTTTTCCGCCAGTTCTTTTTCGATGGATGTTGATATCGGAAAAACCGTAACAATCTTTCCCTGATCTTCGCTTATGCACGGGGAAAAAAGTTCTTCCGCCGGAATACCGGCCTGAACAAATTGCTCNTGTGAAAGAAAAGTATAGCAAATATCGCTTGCTGAAAGCGAAGACGCAAGATTCTGTTCCCATNCCATACCGGGGATCCAGCAGCCGACGGGACGTTTCCCGAAATGCTTGCGGAGATATGTCGTTAAAAGTTCCATTTGCCCTATTCTGTCCTGGAGCGGAATCAGCGGAAACATGGGTTCATAAAATCCGCCGCTTAAAATCTCCGCCTGTTTTCTTGATACCATATCTTCAATCAGCATAAAAAGTTCAGGATGCGTTCTTTCNACCCAGTAAAGCAGGACTCCCGAATAATGTAAAACAGCCTTTATATTCGAATAACGGTACAGGTTTGTAATAAAGGGGCGCATTTTCTTTTCATATACAAATTCATACTCTTTTTCATCAGCGCCGGACGGAACATGGGCGTGAGAACCTAAAATCATGTACATTTTGGTATCGTTCACTTTGCAAAAATCATCCCTAAAATCAATAATGAGCCTACGGAAAAGATAAGCGATAACATTCCCATTGTAACAAGAACAAGCGGCGTGCCGCGCATAAAACGCGGAACCGCTTCGAGCTCAGCTCTCTTTTTTATTTCCCTGATTATAAGTATTACAAGCAATATACCTGCTGTAAAGCCGAAAGAAAGCAGCAAAACTTCAAAAAAACCATTGGCGGTATTTATACAAATAAATGCCGCAACAGCCGTAATGCCCTCGGGGAAACTTATGAAACTATCATTTTCTGTATTACTTTTAACCAAATAAATAAAAACTAGGTATTCAAGCCCTGAATAAACAATGTAGCTGACCGGAAGCATCAGTACAAAAATAATCATTCCNGAAAAAAATGAACTAAGAATTTTTGAGAATAACAACCATAAAAGAACAACAGAAGTAAAAATAATCAATAACTTGATTAATGATGTTGTTTTACTGCCATTATCCGGAACAGCGGCGCCTTTCAATCCAAGAGCGCATTGCAGAGTCAAATTCATTGTAAATGCTGAAAAAATAATCAGCATTAAAGGATTTATTCCGTTCATTTTTTATCTCCGGGAAAAATATAATTTTTGGAGTACTGATAAAGGCATATTAAATATCCCAATAAAATTAACGCTCCGGCAGAGGCTGAAAATATTCCAATCGGAAAAAATGAATTTGATTTAAAGTACATTATTGTAATCATACCCTGATAAGTGCCCGGAAAAGAAAGCGAGCAATATGAAAATGGTTCCCTGATTATCGAAAATAAAATCATTAATACCGAAAGAACCGCCGCCTGTGAAACAGCGTCCGACACATCTTCAAAAATGTCATGATTGGAGTTCTCCGGCAATAACGTAAGCTGTTCAATGATACCGGAGCTTGCGAAGTAAAGCGGAATTATTAACAGCAGTAAAAAAACTTCTAATACGGCAAATGGACACATCAGCCAGAATATTAAGAGGTATAGGCTCCCCCAAAAAGAAGCCAGACAAATATGTAAAACCTTGTTTTCTCCGGCGGAGAAGGCTTTTTTTCCCAATACAGATGACAGTAAAGAAAATGTAAATGTTGTAAGTCCGTATACCCAAAATACGCATCCTGCTGTGGTAATTGCCCATGAAAGACGCGCTGAAGCCATAACCAAAAGACCTGCTCCGGTTAATCCGCCAAGAGGCGAACCGGAACCCCAAAATGAATGTTGACGATCTATGCCCATCTTTTGTTTCCTTTCATCGTTTACAGCGCCGTTTTCTCAATTTGTCTTACATACATTTGCAGAATACTCTGCGGCATATTGTCAAAAATTTGCACAGCATGAGCGCTGAGCGGAATTAACTCCCTCACATCTCCGTTATCAGAAACTATTGCGCCGAGCGGAATAAGAATTCCGTCCTTAAATACCATGAATACAAACATATTATCTTTTGTATTATACATTGAATACCAATATCCCATAAGGTCTGTTTTCCCAGGTTTTTTCTTTATATAACTTATAACTCTGCGATCATCATTGTTATTAATAAAAACATAATTAATTGACCGCAGAAGATAATGAGCCTGCAGAGGCTGTGAAAAAATCCAAATTAGGGAAATTAACAATAAAAGCCCCGCAATCCAGCCCAGTAATACCGCTTTGTCTCTTAAATCCTGAATATTTTTCATTGGATATTCTCCTAAAATTTCCCGTTTCTTTTACATGAAAGAAATAATAATTCTTCAACGCGCCTTACAAGCGGCGTAATGCAGTTCACAGCGGCAAGAGCAAAAAAACAACCGTAAAGCTCCATACACTTNTAGCGCAGNAACCATGAAAGAAACGCGGCGATAACAACATTAAATAAAATACCGGGCTTTAGTTTTGCGCCGCTTGCAGGTTCCGCCGCAAGGATGAATGCCGCCGCAATAGTGCCGCCTGAAAAAAAACCGTATAACATATCACCGTCCCAGAACATTGCGGCGCTCCCTGCCAAACGCACAAGAAATCCGTATATTACAAGGAATACTAAGGGTATCCAGCCGCGGTTAATACCTAAGGCTGTTATTACAACAGTACCTACCAAAAGAAAAAATATTCCCCTGTCCGCCATTATGCCGGGTTCGTTATTGAAAAAAAGATCGATATAACCTGAAGGAAGTTGTACACCCGCTATAGACAAGATTGAACCGTTAAAGAAATCAGTGATATTGTTTCCCAGAGCGCCTAAACCGGATGTTACGCTCAATTCCGAAATTGAACCTGATGAATTTTTTAACGCATTTGTGAATGCATAAGGCCATGAAAAACGTATAAAAAGCCAGCCTGCAAGCGCCGGGTTAAGCCAATTCGCTCCAAGTCCGCCAAAGCTGTACTTTACGACAACAATCGCAAAAGCTGCGCCTAACGCCGCATAAACCGGATGAATCTGATTTGGAAGCAGCAGACAAATAATCATTGCTGTCGCCGCCGCGCTTCCGTCCATTATTTTTGCAGACCCAAAATTGCGCCACGTCAGTAAAAATTCAACTAACAATGAGGATAAAAGAGCGGCAATTACCGGTATCAATGACCTTCCGCCGTCTCCAATGGCTGATTGAACTACGCAAAGAAACGCACACCCGCAGATGAGCCACATTCTTGCGCCGCTTGGACAGGAAAGATTTATCTGCGGCTTAAGTATAAAGCTCATTTTTTGTTCAGACATTTTTCCTACCCCTGTTTTCTTTCAAAAATAGTTTCAAGCAGGGGCAATGCTGAAGGACAGACAATTTTACAGCATCCGCATCCCTGACAGCCGGTTGAAAGGTCATTGATTATTTGTTCCGCCTTAATCCGCTTGTAAATATTTTGAGGATCAAGTCCGACAGGGCACACTGCCCTGCACTCGCCGCAATTAATGCAATTTTGCGGNTTATGAAACGCAGTCTTATGTTTTGACATTGCGGCAACCGCATAACATGTTTTAACGACAGGTTCATCAAGGTACATTACTTCTTTTCCTGATATTGGAGAACCTGTAACAATCCGTTCCGGTTTTTCATAAAAACCTCCGCACTGCTCAATAAGCTCNCCAATTCTGGTTCCAATCCTGACCTTCATTATTTGAGGTCTTTTTACNGCTGATCCTCCGACAGCTACATAACGTTCTAAAACAGGCTTTTTATAAACAACAGCGTCAAAAGCTGCCGCAAGAACCGCAGGTCCCAGAATTAAAAATGAACCAAAGCTAAAATTTTCCTTTTTTTCGTATATCCTTAATGCAAGTTCAAGCTCTCTTTTGCTTCTCTGCGGATAACGGGAACTTGTTAAGACCAGTGATAAAGGAATGTTAATTTTACCGGCTTCCGAAAGCAGCATTTGCCCCAGTTCTTTTTCCGGATAGGAAACNGCAATTATTANCCGTGAAACTTTAAAACATGCTTTTGCAACAATTGAAGCGCCTTCAATTACGGCTTTAAATCTCTCCTTGCAAAGAGCATAATCCGCAACAAGCCAAGGATCATCAAAAATACAGCGAATAACAAGGGTTAATTTTTCTTCTTTTCTGGCTAAGGAGATCATCTCCGAAAGCGGTTTCCCGTAATTTTCCATTTCTACAACGCCGTATTCGGAAATTATTTTTTGTAAATCATAACCGTTCATGCCNTTCCACGAGAATACTTCTTCTTTTCTTCCNAGTTTTTCAAAAGCGCCTTCCATTTTAATTACCAGCGCTTCGTTACTAATATTATCGCAGTCATTCCATGATATTTTGCGAATAATCCTGCCAGGAACCGTAGCGTGCACATTTACGGTTCCTGTGCCGACTCCGGCCGATCTTCCTATCAACATCCCTTCTTTTACAATTTCTCCGGGAGAGACGACAGGGTATGATTTTTTATTGTTGTATCCCAAAGGTATTACAGAAAGCGAAGGTAAGTATGCATTTACCGTCGTNTTTTTCTGCGGAGCCGCCGGATCGTCATAAACAATACCTCCGTGCGGAAATGAATATACTTTCATAAATTATGCGTCCTTCCTGATGCGTAATTCATCTTTTTTGTAAACATTCGATTTGTTCCTGTTAAAACCCGTGAAGCGTTTTATTCCGGCATTATTTTTATTTCCGGAAAATTTTGCTTTTTCTTTATAGCTGTCTTTTCTTTTTATTATTAAACACGGTAAAATAAATAACAACAAGATCAACAATGACAGTTTTTCAGTAAATCCTGAAGTACTTTCTACGTCACTTGTNTTNCCTCCCCTGTTAACTTCATTGAAAAAATCCATTAGGTTTTTAAGCGGGAAAGGAGGAAAATCGTCCAAATTTATTAGTTCTCTTATGTCGGACATTTTGTTTATGGAAGGAAGTCCGTCATTATCATATATAAAATCAGGAAAGTCATAAACCGATGTTCCAAGCTGTCTGGTTGAAAAAGAAGCCTGATAAATTAAATGCGCATAATAATCCTGTTCGTTAATTATAGTATCAAATTGTCCGTTGGAAACATAGGATCCCGACATAAAAGGAGAGAAAAACATTGCGCNAAACACTGCTGCGGCAAACGGCATCATAAAAACTGAAAATGAAAAATCGGGCAGCCTGTTTCTGATTATTAATACCGGGTTAAAGCGTTTTCGGCCGCCGGACATNATAAATATTGTTTTGGAANACAGAAAAAAAACAAAAATGGCAGCAATAAAAAACGCCGTTAAAAATAAAAGCTTTAACTGTGAAAAAACAACNATTACTGTCAGCGCAGCGGCAAACAGGGGCAAAAACAGAAAATTCATCCTGTACGGTTTTAAAATTTCTTTATAAAACAATTTAATTTTTTGCGTTTTCATCCCGCATAAAATTATAAAATCGTTTAAAGGTTCCCTGAACATGAAAAAGAGACCTAAAAGAAGGGCGGCGCACGCGATTCCCGGCGCGCCGAAAAACGCAAGCGGCGAAAAAACCGGCAATAACGGAATAATTAAAAGNGTNCCGCACCAGATTTTTCTTTTTACATAACAAATTGCCAAAAGGCAAAGCGAAGCTATTGCGTAAATCACAAAGAAAAAATATATAGGTTTTCCTATTCCGTAATATTCAACNGAAAAAGGAATATCTTCAAACAGGTAATTAATTTTTTTATCCAGCAGCGAGGAATTCCATTTGTTTGAATCAAGCGGTATATAAACAAATCTTTTGCCGTCATGCAAAAAAACTTTTTTTATTTTTTCAGCATATCCGTCGTTNCGNGGATCAAAGTAAAATACCCTTGACGAATATTCACTCAGAGGTATCTTTTGCAGGGAATCGAATTCATCAAGCATTACCCATTGTGCCGCTTCAGATACAGGGATACCCCCGAAATTTTCCGCCGCCCCATCAAGGAGAGCTAAAATTGTCCTATCTTCAATTGTATCATCNGCAGCAAGTACCGCGTATCCGCCCCTGAATTCTTCATAGCCCGTTTTTAAACCGAGAAAAAAAAGTCCGGCAGCCGCTGTTACGGAAACAAGGGTTAGAAGCAAAAAAGAGCGGACAATAGACATAGAGCATGCCTATATTAAACTGAAAATTATCGCAATCAGGATGCCTAACAAGGCTCCGACAAGCACTTCAAGCGGAGTATGTCCCTGTATTTCCTTTACGGAATGAAATTCCAGACCGTTTTTTTCAGCGGATTGTTTTCCTAAACTGTTGATCGCTTTAGCCTGCAAACCAGCCGCCCTTCTTACTCCGAGAGAATCACGAAGGACAACCATCGCTAAAACAAGACTGAAAACAAAATAATTAGAATCTATACCTTCTTTAATGCCGGTTGATGTTACAAAAGAACACACGACTGCCGAATGACTTGAAGGCATTCCGCCCGTACGCCAAATTATTGTTTCAATCGCGTCCCGAATTCTGTTGCCTTTATGTGTAATTAAATGAATTATCGTTTTAATAATTTGAGCAATAATTAAACTGGTAAAAGTTGAAAGAAATATTATATTCTCAAGACACCGTACTTGCGAGAACTTTTAATACTTAAACTCGCTGTCTCCGATAAATTCACGCAGAATACTTGTCCCCGGCACATAATGCGGCAAAATTGGCGTGAAGTTTTCAAGGAAAGCGAGAAGCCTTACGGCTTCGGAGTATTCGCTCTTGCTGGGTTTTACCGCCCTGAGCAGCGGGTCGGCGTAGTATTTAAGAACAGCCAGTTCATAATCAAGCGCGGAATTAAACGCGGTATCGGCGTTTTTTTGAAAGGGGAAAATGTGTTTGCGCTCGCCCGCCTGCACTTTGGGCCACATCTTTATAGTGCCGGCGGCATCCATTCCCCTGAATTGGGAATCACGAACCATTCGTCTTAAAAGCCTGTTGTCGCTTGTGGGGATACGGTTGTGGTCGTCAAGATTAAGCTGCGTAAGCGCGGAAATATAAATCCTGAACTTGAAGCTTTGCTCAATCGTGTGGGTAAGAGCGTCGTTAAGTCCGTGAATACCCTCGACAATCAAAATGTTGTTTTCTTCCAGCCTGAGTTTCTTTCCGCCGGTTTCTTTTCTGGTTCCTGTTTTAA
>WRGH01000002.1 GCA_009787285.1 Brevinematales bacterium | reverse complement strand
CTAAACGAGCCCAATTAAGGAAGGATAATATGTCACGGAGTTGTGAAATCTGCGGAAAACATACAGTAACCGGAAATAAAGTAAGTCATGCGAAAAATCGTCCCCGCCGTACGTGGAAACCCAACCTTGTCAATTTAAAAACCGAAGTTAACGGGACGACAAAGAAGATAAAAATTTGCGCGCGGTGTCTTAAAAGCGATCTAGTTACAAAGAAAGTCTAATTCTGTCTGTTATGACAGATTCGGGATTATTACAGGCGATTGATTACATTCTCAATAAAAGCGATGCGTCCGCTATAGAGGTGCTTGCAGAAGCTGTTGTCAAGCGCCGGCGGGATATGTCCATATTTAACGCGGTGGGCGATATGCCTGATCCACAAAAAATGGCAAAAGAAATAACTGAAAAAATCAATGCGGGAATAGGAATCGGCATTGAAGGCATGAGAAAGTCTATTCAGGAGATGATTGTAAGGATCATAAGGGAACATGCGCCGGAGCTTTCCGAAAGTCAGATTGACGAGCTTTGCAATGCGTGGATGCCGGAAACCGGAAATGCTAAGAACGGAACTTTGCCTGCTAATGTGCTTTTATCCATGATAGAACAGTTTCTTTCATTTTCGCACGGAACCATGAAAAAATCAGAAGACGAAGANCTAAGAAAAGAGATGGGCGCATGGCCGCAGCGTTACTGGAATATATTCCCTCCGGTTGTCCGCAGTTTAATTTCTGATTTTTTAAAGGATAAAATTACAGAAAAAGAATTTAGATCAAAAGTTGCGCTTGCGCTCGGCATATAGCGCGGATGCCATTTTACATAACAGNTTAATAATGAAAAGTTATTCAAATCTATTTTACGCGCTCATATATCCACGATCTGCCTTTTTTGCCGTTTCTTTTTACAACTTTCAATTTTGTTAAAACATACAAGGCCTTACGCGCCGTCCATTTGTCAATACCGGACTGTTCTGACAGAAGAGAGCTTGTAAATTCTTTGCCTTTTTTAAAAGGTATGAATTGCATGTAATCAGCNGGTTTCTTAAAAATAATATTTTCATGCCAAAAGAAAAGTTCGCGGTCATGAAGGCTGATCCCCTTTCGCCGCCATGAACCCTTGCCGTCCTTGATGCGTTTTTCAATTATATCAATCATGACAATTTCTATTGTTACGCCGCGGGTAAGCGGCAGCAGCGGGGCATAAATGAGTGCGTCGAAAATATTCCATTTTGAGCCTTTTATGGGGCTTTTCCGGCGGTAAAGGAGTTTTCCGTCAGTACCGTATACTTCTATTTTTTTGGTAAGAGCTATGGGGTGGATAATCCTTACTTTGCCGTGTTTAACAAATTCTTTTATTTTTTTTGGCAATGGCGCAAAACTGCCTGTCTGGACTTCTATATATTCGCCGTTTTTTTTAATTCCGTCTGCAACATATTCTCCGGTTCTTACTTCGGTTTTTCCTCCGCGACCTGTGTATCTGAATTTTAATGTACGATGAAGAGTGCTTTCATTTAACGTTCCAATTTTAAAAACTGATTTTTTTTTTTACGTGTACTCAAGCAATTCCTCCGCGCTGAGCAATTNCAGAAAATGGTAAGTTTCGCTTGACCCTTTTTTTTCTTCGGTTTTTATTCCGTCAACTTTAAAAACAATCATTTTATTAGTAGGAAGCGGCGGAGATAAAACGTTTCCGTTCATATCTACAAGGGCATTAAACGGGAGCCGTCCCTGTATTTCCTGAATATCGCCTTCGGGAAAAACAATGAAGTATTCGCTTATTAGCATGGAAGAATAATACTGTATGCGTATAGCCTGCGCAATAAAAATTTAACTACATNAATGTGTAGTATTTTTAATAAATTTTTTCTTTTTTTTTNAAAAAAATTATCAATAGTTGTTGACTTTTTTATTAAAAATAATGGATACTAAAAGTGTCATTTCGTGGCATATCTTAGTTTTCAAGGGAATCAGGTGGAAAATAACCCAAAAAAAGGTACTCTGGAGAGTACCCTAGACGAAAAAGGTCGTGTTGTAATTCCTGCCTCACTTAGGGAGTCTTATACAGGAAAACTCGTAATTACACGCGGAGTGGAGCATTGTCTATGGGTTATGACGGTTGCCGAATATGAAAAATACCTTGCAAATATCAAAAAAGCAAGCGAAAAACTGAATTTAAAATCGGCAGATATACAAAAAATCTACCGCCACAATGAAACTACCGCGCAGCATATAGAAATTGACCCAAAAACCGGACGTATTCCGATAAACGCATCATTAAGGGAGTATGCCTACCTGAAAAAAGACTGTTTGGTGGTTGATTTTGAGAAATATCTTGAAATATGGAATGCNGAAAAGAATAGAGAGTTCATGGAAGAAGTACAGGCGAGAATCAAATATATNCATGAAGAAATGCTTGGACAGGTTGATTTATTTTCAGATGGGGGGCAAGAATGACAACCTATATTCATATTCCGGTGTTATTGGAAGAATCCCTCAATCTTCTTGCTCCAAGGACCAATAACGAACTTATGATAGACGCAAATACAGGAGAAGGCGGACACAGCATTAATTTTCTTTCCAGGTTTCCTGAACTGAAAATGGTTTGTATTGACGCCGACAGCACTATTCTTGCCAAAGCTGAAAAAAGACTTGAGGCTTACAAAAACCGTATTTATTTTTACTACGGCTGGTCACATGATTTCTTTGCCGGATATCCTGCTGAGTTGAAACGTCCCGATACAATAATTATCGATCTTGGCGTAAGTCTTTTTCATTACAGGGAGAGCGGACGCGGATTTAGTTTCGAGAAGGACGAATATCTTGATATGAGGATTGATACATCAGGCGGCTTGACTGCGGCGGACATTCTGGCAAGACTTCCGGAAAAGGAACTTGCGGATCTTCTTTATAATAATTCGGGCGAACGTTATTCACGCCGCATTGCTTCCTCTATTATCAATGAACGGAAAAACGGAACAATAACTACCACTTCGGCGCTTGCCAATCTGGTACAAAGAGCAGTGCCGGCTTCTTACAGGTACGGACCGGTACATCCGGCAACCAGAACGTTTCAAGCCTTGCGTATTGCAGTAAATGGGGAGTTGTCAAAGCTTCCGTCGCTCCTTGAGGCGGCGCTTAGGGTCCTTGAGCCTGGGGGAAGGCTCGGGGTTATCAGTTTTCATTCGTTGGAAGACAGAATCATTAAAAATTTCTTCAGAACAATGAATAAAGACTGTATCTGCCCTGCGCAAGCGCCGATATGTAGATGTGAGGGACGCCGCTCAATCAATATACTGACTAAAAAAGGCGTTACGCCGGGAAAAGACGAGATTGAGCGGAATCCCCCCTCCAGAAGCGCAAGGCTTCGCGTTGTAGAAAAAGTTTTGGATGAGGACGGGCAATAATGAAACAGTATTTTTTCCTTTATTTGTTGGTATTAACTATTCCGGCTTTTCTTGCCTTTCTTGTCTGGCAGTCAAACAAGTATCAGAATCTGGAAAATGAACTTTCGCGTCTTGAACAGACGCAGGAAGAATGGGTCGAAAGCAACAAAAGACTGATTGCGGACATTGCAGAATATTCGTCCGCCGAAAGAATAGAAGAGATAGCCAGGTATCAGCTTGAATTAAAAAAGATACCCCCTGAGCATTTGCTGCAGGTAAAAATTGCGGGAGGGAAGGGGAATGGATTCTGATCTTATGAGTATGGTTGAGCTGTCAGGCTTGATTGGGGCTCGCCGTATTTCTTTTTCTTCAAATTCAGGTTTCTCCTCCGTAGCAATTGATTCGCGTAATGCCGGTGAAGGCTGTTTGTTTTTTGCGCTAAACGGAAAATCCTGCGACGGGCACAGTTTTGTAAGCGCCGCATTTAATTCCGGCGCGCGCGGCGCAGTGGTAGAATCTTCCAAACTTGACAGTTTTGATCTTGTAAATACTGCGCAAAAAACAGGAAAGGAATTAATTGTAGTAGAAAACACCCTGAAAGGATTGCAGGATTCCGCCAGAGTTTATCTTGAGAAATTCAAAAACATTGTGAAAGTAGGGATCACAGGTTCTTCCGGTAAAACAACTACAAAAGAAATTGCCGCGGCTATTATTTCATGCGAAAAAAATACCGTAATGAACGAGGGAAACCTTAATTCCGAAACAGGGCTTCCGCTTTCCGTATTTAAAGTGCGTCCTCATCATGAAGTCGGCGTTTTTGAACTTGGCATGAATCGAAAAGGAGAAATTTGTGAAATCGCAAATGTTCTTAAACCAAACATTGCATTAATCACAAATATTGGAACTGCCCATATCGAAAACATCGGCAGTAAGCTGAATATACTAAATGAAAAAAAATGTATTTTTAATTTTTTAAAAAACGGCGATACCGCCCTTATCCCCAAGGATGATGAATATTCAAATGTTCTTGCGGACGGCGTTAATGCAATGGTTAATTTTTACGGAACTGATACTTTTGACGAACTTGAACAAACGCGCAGTCTGGGGCTTGAGGGAACGGAAATTACATGGGCGGGAGAAAAAATCCGTTTTGCCCTGCCGGGGAAACACAGTCTTCATGACGCTATGGCCGCAATTGCAATCGCCAAAGAGATTCCTGTCGGAAATGACGCAATAAAAAAAGGACTGGAAAAAGTAGTGCCTCTTTTCGGAAGGCTTGAGGTGCTTAAAGGACGCGCGACGGTTATCCGCGACTGTTACAATGCAAACCCTGAATCTACCGCAAAAAGCATTGAATTCTGCAATTCACTTGACAGGCAGGGAAGGCTTATTTTTGTAATAGGTGATATGCTTGAGTTAGGTGAAGTCTCAGTGTCTGCCCATGCGAAATTGGGGGAACTTCTTGCAGAGTCAAGGGCGGACAAAGTGTTCCTTTTCGGCAGGGAAACTGCCGCAACTGCCCGCTTTCTTGAATCAAAAGGAANGGATTTTTTTCATACGGAAAATATNGACGAACTGTCTTTNGCTCTTGATAGATATTTGCAAACAGGCGATCTTGTCCTTTTGAAAGGCTCAAGAGGCTGTGCCTTAGAAAGATTAAGTGAAATGCTTACAGGGGGCATTCAATGATTCGTGAAATAATACTGCCGTTAATAAAATACTTTACCCCGTTTAATATTTTTATATACCTTACATTTCGCGGCGCATTTGCGGCTCTTACAACGCTTTTGATATGTTTTTTGCTTGGCAGTAAAATTATAGAATTTTTGCACAGACTGAAGGTAAATCAGTCAATCCGCGAAGACGGTCCTCAGACTCATTTTGCAAAAAGCGGAACGCCTACAATGGGCGGGATTTTAATTATTCTTTCTGTTGCTGTGTCAGTGTTTTTCTGGTGGGATTTTCATAACCGTATGGTATGGATAATCATGGGTACTTTCCTCGCTTTCGGAGCGATCGGGTTTATTGATGATTATCTTAAAGTTACGCGTCATAATTCAGCGGGGCTTAAGGCATGGGCAAAACTGGTNGGACAGTTTGCTGTTGCAATAACAGTTGTATTGATTCTGTATTTTACGGGAGATAAAAATACGACAGCCCTCTACATTCCGTTTTTTAAAAATCCTGTCGTTGACATGGGCTGGTTATGGGTTCCGTTTGCGGTTCTGTTAATTGTAGGAGAATCAAACGCGGTTAATTTTTCAGACGGACTTGACGGTCTTTTGGCGGGGCTTTTAATTGTTGTTTTTCTTACGCTTGCCGTTCTTTCATATATTACAGGCCGCATAGATTATTCCGAATATCTTGGAATCCCGTATGTTCCGCAGGCAGGTGAATTAACGGTTTTCTGCCTTGCGGCTGCGGGGGCCTGTGTTGGTTTTCTCTGGTTTAACGCGCACCCTGCGGAAGTTTTTATGGGAGATGTAGGAAGTTTGTCGCTTGGAGGAGTAATCGCTGTTATTTCACTTATGACAAAAAAGGAAATTCTTATTCTTGTTATAGGCGGAGTATTTGTTCTGGAAATTGCATCTGTAATTATACAGGTAATTTCTTTTAAACTGAGGAAGAAACGGGTTTTTAAAATGGCGCCGCTTCATCATCATTACGAACTTATGGGATGGCCGGAAACAAAAACTGTTATCCGCTTTTGGATACTTGGCGGGCTTTTTGCGATTATTGCCCTTTCAACGCTGAAAATACAATAAGGAAAATTTAATGTACCATTTTGACGCCGAACAAATGAGAAACAAAAGAACAGTGCATCTCTTTTATTTATGCGTAATCCTTTTATTCGGAACGGGGCTTGTTACGCTGTATTCGGCGTCTTATGCATTTGCCCTGCGGTTTTTCAGGGACGGCAATTATTTCATTATAAGACAGTTAATTTTCGGCGGCGCNGGTATTGTTTTATTTTTTGTNTTTTCAAAAATCAATCTTGAGAAATTCCGCAAGTTTATTATGGTTTTGGTGGGGCTTGCAGTTTTCCTTTGTATCCTTACGCTGATTCCCGGAATAGGCGTTGAACGTTATGGCGCATCACGCTGGATAGAAATTGCTTCTTTTTCATATCAGCCTTCGGAAATGGTAAAATTTGTCCTTCCGCTGTATCTCTCTCATCTGCTGGATAAAAAAGCGGGTAACTTTGAAAATTTTTATACAGGTATTCTGCCGCCGGTGCTGGTAACCGGGCTTTTCTTCGGATTGATTTATATACAAAACAATTTTTCTACTGCGGTATTTATTGTGTTTAACGCAATGGTTATATTTTTTCTTGCCGGTATGCGTTACCGCTACTTTTTAGCGGCCGTTGCGATGATAATGCCTGTCGCGGCGCTCTTGGTTTTTACAAAGGAACACAGAGTAAGGCGTCTTGTAAGCTTCATAAGGCCTGAGTGGGATCCTCTTGGGGCNGGTTTTCAGGTTAACGCTAGCCGCGACGCGATTATTTCAGGCGGATTGTGGGGAAAGGGAATTGGAGAAGGAACGCGCAAGATAGCGAGCATTCCGGAGATTCACTCGGATTTTATATTCAGCGCCTATGCTGAAGAAACCGGATTTATCGGCATAATACTGTTTTTTGCCGTATTTGCGGCTTTTGCATTTTTAGGATACAAGGCTGCATGTAAATGTGAATCATTGTTCGGAAGACTTCTTGCCGCTTCATTAACGACAATTATTGTGTCGCAGGCGTTATTGAATATCGCCGTAGTATCGGGCGCTCTTCCGGCTACGGGAATTCCGCTTCCGTTTTTCTCAGCCGGAGGTTCTTCTCTTGCAACAACGCTGATTTGCGCGGGACTTATTGCGAATGTTGCAGGAAACGGGGAAAAATATGCAGCCGTTTCCGGCGGAATATCTTTTAATTACAATAAGGCGGAGGATAAAGATGAGTTCTGAATATTTATACGCTTCTAATGCGGCGTTTGCAGACTCCGATTCAGCGGCTGCTTCTAAAAATTCAGGTAAAAAGGCAAAATCCTCAATAAAAATCGAAAAAAACCTTAAACGGTTTATAATAATAGCCGCAGTGATTTTTGCGGCGGAATTAGTTTGGCTTATCGGCGTAACGCCCTTTGTTCCTTTTTCAACTGTCGAAGTTCAGGAGATTGCAGGAATGAATCGCCGTGAAATTTTAAGTTTCGCAAATCTTAATGAAAACTCATCGTTTTTTTCTACCAGTACAAAGGATGTACAGAAAAAACTTGCAGAATGTCTTCTTGTTGAATCCGCGACAGTGATAAAGCGTTTCCCCGATAAAATGTCCATTTTCATTACTCCGAGNCAGGCGGTCGCAGTGGCTCTTGCAAATAACGCTTCAAGACAGACGCTGCTTTTTGTTGACAGGTACGGAGTCTTTTTCAGGACGGGAGACGATTTGCAGGGAGCCGGTCTTCCGATTCTTTCAGGTTTTGATAATCCTCAATTAGGCATGCGGCTTCCGGCAGGGCTTGTTCCGTTAGTTGAAAGTATTTATGAATTATCGCGTTCCTCGCCCGAATTGTTATCTGCAATTTCTGAAATTCGCATTGAGCGTAAGATATGGGAAGGTTTTGATATTGTGCTTTATCCTATTCACAGTTCAATCAGGGTGCGCCTTGAAAATACCCTTACGGAAGATCGGCTGAGGTATATGCTCTTAGTGCTGGACATATTTAAAAACAGTTCCGAAAAACCGGCCGAGATTGATTTAAGATCCGGCATGGGTTCATACAAAGTAAAGGAGCAATCCTGATGAATAACAGAATTGTCGTTTCACTTGACATAGGTTCTACATTTGTACGCTGTATTGTCTGTGAATATGACGATAACGGCGTCCTTCAGATTATCGGATTGGGAATGCGTCCGTCTACGGGTTTAAGAAAAGGCGTTGTAGTGAATATCGAAGCTACTCTTCGGGCTGTCGCAGGCGCGATTGAGGATGCAGAAATGATGAGCGGTCTTGAAGTTACAAGCTGCTGGACAGGAATTGGCGGCAATCACATTAACGGATTAAATTCGCGCGGTGTTGTGGGGGTTTCGGGAAAAAGAAGGGATACAAGAGAAAGGGAAATCGGTCAAGATGATATTAACCGCGTAATTGAAGCCGCGAAAGCGGTAGTAATACCGACCGACAGGCAAATACTTGAAGTAATTCCGCAGAATTACAAGGTAGACGATCAAAAAGGAATAAGGAATCCGCTTGACATGATCGGAGTGCGTCTTGAATGTGATGTGCACATAATTACATGCACGGTAACAGGAGCGCAAAATCTTATAAAGTGCGTAAACCGCGCCGGCTTTAGAGTTAATGAATTAATTCTGCAAACGCTTGCTGCGGGACGGGCTGTCCTTACGCAGGATGAAATGGATCTAGGAGTAGTGTTAATTGATCTTGGAGGAGGCACTACGGATATTCTTGTTTATGTTGAAGGAACTCCGTATTCTACATATACAATTCCGGCAGGCGGAACTCAAGTTACAAGCGATATATCAATTATTAAAAATATATCTATGGAAAATGCGGAAAAAATAAAGATTGACGCGGGTTGCTGCTGGGATGAGCTTTTAGATGATGATGAGACTGTTATTGTGCCTGGAGTCGGCGGAAGGCCGCCAATGTCAATTCCGCGTTCTCAGATACTTACGATAATAAAACCGCGGATGGAAGAAATATTAAAAATGGTAAAACAACATCTTGATACGTTGAATCTTCCGCGTCCTCTCGGCGGCGGCGTAGTGCTGACTGGCGGCGGAGCCGGTCTGACAGGAGTTGTTGAACTTGCAAATCATGTATTAAAACTGACTGCAAGGATCGGAAGTCCGATACCAACGCAAAATTTAGGAGGGTTAGTTGATGAATACAAAAATCCTTCCCTGGCTACAGTTATAGGACTTGCGCTTGAAGGAGAGAAAAGATCCGGTATTGATGCGGCGGAATATGATCCTGAATCAAGGCAGAGTGATAAAAAAAGTACAGCGCTTATTGATAAATTGAAATCGTGGCTGAAAGAGGAATTCTTTTAACAGTCTTTGGTACGTCTGATTAATTAATAATAAGAACGGACGGAATTAATGACAGTTAAATAATTATAATAAATTAGGAGGGGAGAAAATGAATGTTTTATCGGTACAGGAAAGACCAGGCGTATTACAACCACAAGTAATACAGTCGCAGATTATTCCGTTTAAGCCTCAGGAAGTCTTTGCGGAGAAAAAGGCAAACTATGAAGAAGTTTTTCCTGCAGTTATCAAGGTAATTTCAGCCGGCGGCGGNGGAGCCAATGCGCTTAACCGCATGATTGACAGCAGCCTTTACGGAGTTAGCTTTATTTCAGTTAANACGGACAGTCAGGATCTTTACAACAAAAGCAGGGCTGAAGTTAAAGTGCAAATCGGCGCTAAGGTAACAGGCGGACGCGGAGCCGGAGGAAAGCCTGAAAAAGGAGAACAGGCCGCTATTGAAGACAGTGAAGCTATCGAACAGGTGTTAACCGGAGCCGATATGGTTTTTATTACCGCAGGCATGGGCGGGGGAACAGGAACAGGTTCTGCTCCTGTTATTGCAAAAATTGCAAGGGAACTCGGAGCGCTTACCATAGCGGTCGTAACTACTCCCTTTGAATACGAAGGCCGTTATAAGATGAGGCTTGCAGAAGAAGGAATAGAAAAACTGCGTCAGGAAGTAGATACGTTAATTGTCATTCCAAATCAGTATTTATTTAAAATTATTGACAGTAAAACTTCGTACGATAATGCCTATTCGCTGGCTGACGAAGTTTTATGCCGGGGAGTGCGCGGAATTTCAGAGTTAATTACAAAGACAGGGTTTCAAAATACCGACTTTGCGGACGTAGAAACAATTATGAAGGGCAGGGGCGACGCGCTTATGGGTATTGGTTTTGGTTCAGGTGAAAACCGGGCTATTGATGCCGTAAAAAACGCGATAGATAACCCGCTCCTTGAAGACACAAGTATTGACGGAGCGACGGGCGTTTTGATTAACATCGCAGGTTCTAAAGATATTACTCTTGTTGAAATTCAAAATATAATTAAAACAATAAAAGAAAAATGCGATCCGGATGTGCATATAATTCACGGAGTTCGCATTGATCCTGAATTGGAAGGTAATATTCAGATAACGGTAATCGCTACAGGTTTTTCAAAAACCGGATACACGGAAAAAAAGCCTGAGAACTCTGCAAAAACGTCTGATTCTGACTTTATTGACTTTAATGAATATGTAAGAATGGTTGAAAGAACAAAGCGTCCTGATTATCTGCCGCAAAGGGGATATCCGGATGATTTAGATGTCCCTTCGGTAATAAGAAATTACAATTTCCGCATGGAAGAAAAACAACTGGAATTTACGGAGAGGTAATAATTTGGAAAAAAGTGAACTGCTTGAAAGATTTTGTTCACGGCTTGCGGCAATAGAACGGCGCGCTGTGTTAACAAGAGAGTGTTACCGTTTTGAAATCCGGCGTTTCCTGGATTTTCTTGATGCGCAAAAATTGTCTCTTGAAAACACAGATGCGGGAATTCTTCTTGCTTATCTTGAAATGCGCCGTAATATTGACAAAATAGATTCCCGTTCTACGGCAAAAGCAATATCAGCTCTTCGTTCTTTTTTCAGATTTGCGATGGATGAAAAACTTGTAAAAGAAAATCCTGCGGTTGTAATTGAAAGTCCCAAACGGAAAAAAAATCTTCCGGAAGTTATGGACAAGGAAACAATTGACGGATTTTTAGGTAAAATTAAAACAAAAAATCCTTTAGGTATTAGAGACAGATGCCTTTTTGAGCTGATCTATTCCTCAGGCCTTCGTGTTTCAGAGGCGGCGGGACTTAATATCAGGGATGTTGATATTGAAGGCGGCATTGTAAAAGTCAGGGGAAAGGGGGACAAAGAGCGTCTTACGCTGTTTGGGAAAGAAGCTGCATTTTGGCTGGGACAGTATTTAAGGGAAGCCCGCGGTAAACTTGCAGGCAGAGTCAATAAAAGCGACGCCTTTTTTATAAGCAGAAACGGAAAAAGGCTTTCGAGAAAGGGTATCTGGAAAAACTATGCGAAATGGGCTTTTCTTGCGGGAATTTCATCGCATATTCACACATTAAGGCATAGTTTTGCCACATCGTTGCTTGCCGGAGGGGCGGATTTGCGGACAGTTCAGGAACTTTTAGGACATGCCGATCTTTCTACTACGCAAATTTACACTCATGTAGATGTCGGGCTTTTGAGAGAAAATCACAGGCGTTTTCTTCCAAAACTTAATAATATTAATTTGTGAGAGTAAAAATATGAAAATGTTAAAAGAATTTTTTCTTGCAATTGTTGTTATTATAGTTACAGTAGCTTTGACCATGTACATGTACCGCAACAATGCCGGAAAATCCAGCAGAGAGCTTACAAAACGTATTGCGGAATTAAGCCCACGAGGAGGGCCGCCTGAAACCATTGAGGGACTAAGACAGGCGATAGCGTTATATGAAGATCAAATAGAGCGGAATGTAAGGGAAGGCGCCCAGACGGGAGTTTACTGGAAAATTCTTTCAATACGTCTTGCGGATAAAAATATGCACTATGAGGCGCTTGCCGCCCTTGAGAGGGCAATTTATTATAACACGGAGGATACTATTCTCTATTATTTAACAGGGGTTTCCGCCGCTAATGTGGCAAAATCCATTGTCGGNTTTTCCGCCGGTGATGAGAAAGAAAGGGAACGTTATTTTAAACTTTCGGAAAATTCATATTTACACGCGCTGGAAATTGACGTTACCTATGCAAAGGCGATGTACGGTCTTTCAATTCTTTATGTATATGAACTTGACAGGCCGCAGGATGCGATTCCGTATCTTGAACGTTATCTGACAATACAGTCTTCCGATATTTCAGCAATGTTTGTTCTCGCAAGCGCATATTATTTGACAGAAAACTTTTCAAAGGCGATTGAACAATACGACAAAATTATTTCCCGTACAAAAGATAAAAAAATAAAAGAAGAGGCGTTGATTAACAAAGATATTATTCAGGGGATGCTTTATGAATGATCGCGGATTGTCGGATTTAATCATTTCACTTATGCCGGGATTAACGGCAAAAGAAAAAATCAATGTTATTAATTTGTTCAAATGTGAAGAAGATTTATTAATATTGTCAAAAAATCATATAGAAGAAATAATTAATCGAAAAATTAAAAAAAATTGGGATATTTGTGATATTCGTGATAAAGCCGACCGTATAGATACAATATGCAAAATGCGTTCAATTGAATGGGTATCTTTTTCAGATGTAAGTTATCCGCCGTTATTAAGGGAGATATACGATCCGCCTGCGGTAATTTTTTTTAAAGGCTGTCTGCCCGACCCTGAAAAGCCCCTGCTTGGCATGGCAGGAACAAGGAAGCCAAGTCCTGAAGGTTTGTCGCAGGCGTATAAACTTGCATTTGAAGCCGGAAAAGCCGGAATATCTGTTGTTTCAGGACTTGCCGTCGGAATTGATTCAATGTCGCACAGAGGGAATCTTGCGGGCGGCGTTCCGGGATACGCAGTGCTCGGTTCGGGAATAGATGAAATCTACCCGTCAACAAACAGGTCGCTTGCGAAAAAAATAATTGATTCAAAAGGGGCGCTTCTTTCAGAGTATCCTCCGGGCGTGCGTCCCAGCAAGTGGAGTTTCCCGGCAAGGAACAGAATTATTTCGGCGCTTTCACGAAGCGTGTTAATAGTGGAAGCTCCGCAAAAGTCGGGAGCGCTTATAACTGCGGGTTTTGCGCTTGAACACGGTAAAGATTTGTGGACTTCTTCCAGCGGAGTACAACAAGGTAAATACGATAAACGGGGAACTTTAAAACTTGCGCAGGACGGAGCGGAAATAATTTATTCAAAGAATGATATTTTAAAGAAATGGAATATGGAAGTTTCAGATGACACAGGAAGTGAAGAGGTTTCAGGCGGAAAAACAAGTGATATTGTCTTTTTAATGGCAGATTATCTTAATATTGAGATATAAGGACGTAGTATGGCGGCGGAAACAAAAGTGAAGAAAGATGGTAAGAAAAAAAAGACAAACTCAAAATCCAGAGAAAAACAGATCCTTGTAATTGTGGAATCTCCCGGAAAGGTAAAAACAATCGGGAAATATTTGGGTTCTTCGTATAATGTAAAAGCGTCAATGGGTCATCTTATAGACCTTCCAAAATCAAGGACTGCGGTCGATGTTGAACATAACTTTGAGCCGGAATATATAACAGTACGCGGCAGGGCAAGCATACTTAAAGAATTGCAGTCAGACGCAAAGAATGCGGGAAAGGTTTTACTGGCGTGTGATAATGACCGTGAAGGCGAAGCGATTGCATGGCATTTAAGAAACGCTATCACTGCAAAAACTAAAGAAGTGCCGATAGAGCGAATCAGTTTTAATGAAATAACGCCGCAGGCAATTAAGGACGCTGTTGTAAATCCGCGGACAATTGATGAAGCAAAAGTATCAGCTCAAAAAGCCCGCCGTGTTCTGGACAGGCTCGTAGGCTATAATCTTTCCCCGCTTCTCTGGAAAAAAGTAAAAAACGGCCTTTCAGCCGGGCGCGTCCAGTCTGTAGCGCTTCGCCTTATCTGTGAACGTGAAAAAGAAGTAGATAACTTTATTCCCGATGAATACTGGACGCTGGAGGCTGATTTTAAGTCGGGGAAAACAAATTATACCGCGCAGCTTGTACTTTGGAATAACGGCAAGCCTGTTTTAAAAAATGAAGGCGAAGTTAAGGCAATTATAGAAAAGATACATGGCAGGGAATGTATTGTTTCCGATGTAAGAGAAACAGAAAAGACAATCAGGCCGAAAGCGCCGTTCACAACATCGCAGCTTCAGCAGACGGCGGCGAACAGGCTTGGTTTCACATCACGCAAAACCATGCAGGTTGCGCAGCAGCTTTATGAAGGCGTAAATATCGGCTCTTCAATGGTAGGTCTTATTACCTATATGCGCACGGACAGCGTCCGTATCTCGCAGACTGCGCTCGAAGACGTGCGCGCATGGCTCGGAAAAAATTATCCCGCCGAATTGCCCGAGAAGGCCGTTGAATACACAGTAGGCAAAAATGCGCAGGATGCGCATGAAGCGATAAGGCCTACATATACGGAATATACGCCTGATTATGTAAAAGATTATCTTGCAAAAGATCAACTCAGGCTTTATACAATCATCTGGGAACGTTTTGTCTCAAGTCAGATGAACAATGCAAAAAGCCGGACTGTAAGCGTCGATATCAAGGTAGTTTCGGGTAACGACGAAGGACTTTTCCGGGTAAGCGGAACCAAACTGACAGAAAAGGGTTTTTACAAGGTTATTAAACTTTTATCTTCTAAAGAAGAAAATTTAAATACATACCCGTCATTAAAAACCGGAAATACCGTTAAAATAGAAAAATTCAGAAGCGAACAGCATTTCACGCAGGGACCCGCCCGTTACTCTGACGCTTCCATTGTGCGCACTCTTGAAGAAAAAGGCATCGGACGGCCTTCAACCTATGCTTCAATTATTTCGGTTCTTCTTGATCGTTATTATGTTACGCGCTCCAACAAACAGCTTGTCCCGACCGTTCTCGGTAAATTGATTAATGACGTGTTAGTTGAGCATTTTTATGCGTATATTGACGCTGATTTTACCGCCTCTATGGAAACAAAACTGGATGAGGTAGAGGACAACAAAATAAGCTGGCCTCAAATGATAAGCGAGTTTTGGAATCCTTTTAAAAATACAGTTGATGAAGTAACAAAAAAAATTGAGTCTTACAAAGGAACCCTTGATGAAAAAACGGACCTTATATGCGAAAAATGCGGCAAACCGTTGCTAAAAAAACTGGGACGTTTCGGATTCTTTCTTGCATGTTCGGGATTCCCCGAGTGCAGAAACACAAAATCAATACCTCTTGCAAAGTGCCCAAAATGTTCAGGCGACATTGTCGCAAGAAAGACAAAGGGCAGGGGAAAGGAATTTTACGGATGTACAAATTATCCCGAATGTGATTTTATAAGTCATTTCAAACCGATAAATCAGAACTGCCCGAAATGCGGCTTCTTTATGGTGGAAAAATATGACAAGAAAAACGGCGCACACAAGGTTTGCATAAACCCTGACTGCGATTATCTGCACAGCGCGGATGATGAAGTAACAAGCGAGGAATAGAGAGTGAGTGAAGTTTTTACGGTAATTAATGAATACCTGACATATCTCCATGCGGTGCGCGGCTGTTCTGCAAGGACAATTGACGCTTACAGCAATGATCTGTCCCATTATGCAAATTATTGCGCCAATNACGATATTGCGCCTGAGAAAGCCGCTCATTACGAAATTCATAAGTTTATTGCCGATTTAAGCGCGGAAAACATGGCAGGCGCAAGCGTTAACAGGCATCTTTCGTCAATACGCGGTTTTTACCGCTGGATGACGCGTTTTAAAAAAAGATCGGATAACCCGTGTACTGCAGTTAAGAATGTAAAAGTTCCGCATAAGCTGCCTTCTGTTTTGTGGGAAAATGAAATGGCAAGTTTCGCGGCGCTNCCTGAAACTGCCGGCATTCTCTGGCCGGAAAGAGACAAGGCTTTGATATTGTCGATGTATTCCGCCGGGCTGCGAATTTCTGAAGTTGTGTCGCTTTCTATGGAAAGTATATCAGACTCGTTTGATGAGGCAAGGATAACAGGAAAGGGAGGCAAACAACGTTATGTGTTTTTCTCGCCGGAAGCAAAATCCGCTATTATGGAATATCTTCCGCTGCGCTCGGAGCGTCTTATGAAGGCGGGAATAGACAATAAAAAAGGAGCTGTTTTTATAAACGGAAAAGGAAAGCCGATTTCTGTTCCGGGAGTCAGGTGGATAATATCCCGTTATGCGCAGCAATCCGGAATTGGGAAAAATATACATCCTCATTCACTGCGCCATAGTTTTGCTACCCACCTTGTAAACTCAGGCTGCGATGTAAGGATNGTNCAGGAAATGATGGGNCATACAAGCCTTTCTACGACACAGCGTTACACTCATGTAAATATGGAAAACATGAAAAGAGTTTATAAGGCATCTCATCCGCATGCCGAAAAAGGAGTTGTAAATGAAGGATAAAAATAAAATTCGTTCAACTACTGTAATTGCAGTGCGCAAAGACGGAAAAGTCGCAATGGCAGGAGACGGTCAGGTTACAATGGGCGAAACGGTCATGAAAAACAACGCCCGTAAGGTACGCCGGCTTATGGAAGGAAANGTTCTTTGCGGCTTTGCAGGAGCTACTGCGGATGCGTTTACGCTTTTTGACCGCTTTGAGGAAAAACTTAAGGAATATTCAGGAGATCTTGCAAGAGCGGCAGTGGAACTGGCAAAGGAATGGCGCATGGATCGTAATTTAAGACGGCTTGAAGCGCTGCTTCTTGTTGCGGATATTTCAAAAACGCTGCTTATCTCCGGTACGGGCGATGTAATAGAGCCTGCTGAAAATGCGCTTGCAATCGGNTCCGGCGGCAACTATGCNTATTCGGCNGCTTTGGCATTTTTGGAAGGCAGCGGCTTTTCAGCGGCGGAAATAGCGGAAAAAAGCCTTAGGATTGCCGGTAACATCTGCATATATACAAATATGCAGATAACGCTGGAAGAATTATCGTAAATACAGGGGATGCATTTATGAACGAAAAGAAACAGATGAACGAAAAACTTAACAAACTTACTCCGAAGGAAATTGTCGGAGAGCTTGACAAATACATTGTCGGACAGAAAAAAGCAAAAAGGGCGGTAGCAGTCGCGCTTCGCAACCGTATCAGAAGACTCAAGCTTGAGCCTGAGATACGCGAAGATATTGCCCCAAAGAATATTCTTATGATAGGACCTACGGGAGTCGGAAAGACAGAGATTGCAAGGCGGCTTGCAAAACTTACCGGTTCTCCGTTTTTAAAGGTAGAAGCTACAAAATATACGGAAGTAGGATATGTCGGAAGGGATGTAGAATCAATGGTAAGGGACCTTATGGCCGCAGGATTCCAGATGGTAAAACAGGAAATGCAGGAATCAGTCACTCAGGAAGCTGAAAAAAGAGCCGAAGAAGCCTTGTTGGATTTATTGCTTCCGAACAATAACAAAAAGCAAAAGGAAAAGAAGCAAAAGCCGAGTCCGGTCGTGCGCCCTATGGGTACTTTTTCCATAAGTCCTGAAAATTCAAACGGCAGTATAATCGGAACTACGCTTCAGGTGGGAATTCCTGTTTTTAACAATAAAGAAAATCTTGAAGATCAATACGANGAAAAAACGGCAGATTCTTCTGAAATATATGAAAATGAAGTCAATGACGATAAATTCAANGCCACAAGAGAAAAGTTACGCGTCATGCTTCATGAAGGAAAACTTGACGACAGNCCTGTTGAGCTTTATGTAAATCAAAATCCGCAGATGCCAACAATAGAAATGATGGGAGCAAGCATGGAAGACCTTGAATCCAGCCTGTCGGGGATAGCGGGTTTCTTCGGGGGCGGGAAAAAGAAGAAAGTTGTGTCTGTTGCAAGGGCGAAGGAAATACTCAGAGCCGAAGAAGCGGAAAAGCTTGTTGATCGCGACAGGGTAAGCGATGAAGCCCGTCAGCGTGTAGAAGAAACAGGGATTATTTTTATCGATGAAATTGACAAAATAGCCGTGAAGGGCGACAGGGGAGGCGGTCATGACGTTTCCCGCGAAGGGGTTCAGCGCGACATTNTGCCGATTGTTGAAGGCGCNACTGTTAACACAAAGTGGGGGCCTGTCAATACAGATCATATTCTGTTTATCGCTGCCGGCGCTTTTAATATAAGCAAGCCATCTGATCTTATTCCAGAGTTACAGGGAAGGTTTCCGCTGCGGGTAGAGCTTGATTCACTTGGCAAGGAAGATTTTTTGCGTATTCTTACAGAGCCGAAAAATGCGCTTATTAAGCAATACACCGAGCTTCTTGCAACGGAAGATGTAAAACTGAACTTTACAAACGAGGCTGTTGAACATTTAGCCGCCCTTGCCGCGGAGGTTAACTCAAAACTGGAAAATATAGGAGCGCGCCGTCTTCATACAATAATGGAAACGCTGCTTGAGGAACTGTCATTTGAAGCGTCTGATATAGCTCCAACGGGTATAGACATTACCGTAGATTATGTAAATGAGAAATTGGCTGAAATAGTCAAGGATCAGGACCTTGGGCGGTATATTCTGTAAAGGGATTTTTGGCTTTTGCCGATGTTAAAAAGGGAGGAAGTTTTTTTATGAATACATTTGCCAGAACTATTGATGTGCTTCACCGCGCAATGGATGCAAGCACAGTCCGCCGTCAAGTTATAGCCAATAACCTTGCAAACGCCAATGTTCCCAACTTCAAGCGGACAAATGTCAATTTTGAAAGCGAGCTGAAACGGGCGCTGGAAAGCGAAAAAGAAAAACCTGCTCTGGAGATAACCATGACTGATCCAAAGCATATACCTAACTGGAAAGAAAGGGATTACCGCGATGTTGAAATCCGCCGCGTGCTTGACTATACCAGTACCTATAACAACAACGGAAACAACGTTGACGCGGAACAGGAATTCATGCTTGCAACTGAAAATCAAATGAGTTATACGCTTTTAACGCAGGCGGCGGCATTTGAATTCAGTCAGATAAATCAGGTGTTAAGAAGTTAGTAATCGGCAGAGAGGAGGCGGTAAATGGGGATTTTCAGTTCGATCAATATAGCGGCTACAGGGTTAAGCGCGAACAGGGTAAGGCTTGATGTAATAGCCGATAACATGGCGAATGTTAACACNACCCGCACTACGGAAGGCGGACCTTTCAGGAGAAGCCGTGTCATTATGCGGCCGAGGGTAGACAGCCCGTACTGGAGATCTCCCTTCCTTCCTGAAACAATGGATAACGGAATTGGACAAGGCGTGCGTGTCGCTGAAATTCAAAAAGATTATAAGACAGAACATACATACCGGTGGGATCCTACTCATCCTGACGCGATTCAAATAGGACCGAGGCAGGGTTATGTTGAACTGCCGAATGTTGATGTTGTTACAGAAATGGTGGATATGATTTCAGCCTCACGGTCGTATGAGGCGAATGCTTCAATAATAGATGGATCAAAGTCCATGTTCCAGCGCGCGCTGGAAATAGGCTCAAAGTAACGTAACGGGAGGAAATTATGGAAATATTCAATAACAATTCGTATATCAGTTCAGCTGCGGCGAAAAATTATGCGACGGAAATGCTTCGCACTCATCCAAAGCATATGCTGCCGCCTGACAGTCCGTATTTCGGAAGCGGAAACAAGATAATTGCGCTGGAAAAAAAGATCAGCGCAGAGCACGTAACGGGAGCTGGTACTTTTGAGCATGCAATGCTGCAGGCGCTGGATAAAGTATCAGGCGCTCAGCAGCATGTGAGCGAACTTGAAAAAGAAGCGATAATAAATCCTGATTCTGTTGATATTCACGATATAACTATAGCCCAGGCCGAAGCAAGTATGGCTCTTAACATTACGCGAAATGTTTTAAACAGGCTTGTTCAGGGCTGGAGAGATATAATAAATACCAGATAGCAAATATTTCATGGGAGGGGACATGAACGAATTTTTCAAAAAATTAATTACAAAAGCCGCCGTTTTATGGGAAGGGTGGTCGGTACAGCAAAAGATCATTATTGCTGTTATTGGCGTTGTTGTTATCTTAGGAGTATTTATGCTCTTCAAGGTATCGGCAACNCCGGTTATGGTATCCGTTATTGACGCGCCAATCAAGGATGAAGCGGTTCTTGACAGAATTATACTTCGCCTAAATCAGGAAAACATCAAAGTCGTCGTTACAAACGGTTTTGTTCAGGTTCCTGATGACGCTACAGCGCGGCGTATGAGGGCTATCNTGATAAGGGAAGATTTAATTCCCACCGGAATAGACCCTTGGCAGGTTTTTGACAGGGAACGCTGGACTATTACCGATATGGAGCGGAATGTAAATTTACAACGCGCTCTGAGAGGNACAATTACCGAGCATATCAAATCAATTGATGATATAGATGATGCAACTGTCAACATTGTCTGGCCTAAGCGCGAACTTTTTGTTACGGATCAGAATCCGGTAAGCGCAAGCGTAATTATTACTCCGAAACCGGGAAGCGATATTACGGAAAACCGCAAGAAAGTTGAAGGTATACAAAAACTTCTTCAATTTGCCATTGAAGGGCTGAAGGCGGAAAATATTGTCATAACGGATCAAAGAGGGCTTCAGCTTAACGACTTTAAAGGCATGGAGGCAATGGACAGGCAGAACCTTATAGAACGCGAGAATAAATTTATCCTGACTCAGGAAGCTAAATACCGCGCTCTTGTGCTTAACGCGCTTCAGCTCACTTTTTCTCAAAACCGCGTAAGGGATCTGAATATCAAGATTGAAATGGATATGTCAACGAAGTCTTTTACTGAAAATGAAGTTACTCCCATCATAATGAAACCCCAGACACCGGGTCTTCCGTATGACGATTCAATCCGCACTGAATCGGTTACCGTTGGCGAAACTACCTCGCAAACAACATGGAAAGGAACAGGCTTTAACCCTGAGGGTCCTCCCGGAACTGAAGGTCAGGCGCCTCCCGCTTTTAAAGATATGAGTAACCTTTGGGGAGAGATGACCCAGACAACAAGGACGCATAACGAAGAACTTAACAAGCGTGTAACGCAGGGAGAAAAAAGCCCGCAAATTGACCGCATAACAGTTTCTGTGAATATAGACGGAACATGGAAATGGAAATATGACGCNAAACGCAATCCCGTTATTACACCCGAAGGTTCGATAGAACGTGAATATACCCCTGTTTCGGATGAAGATCTGCGCAAGGCGGCGGCTTATATTCGCGACGCTGTCGGATATAGTTCCGCTAGGGGAGATTCCGTTACTGTTACAAACATTCAGTTTGACCGTACGGATGAATTTAAGGCGGAAGATGCCGCTTATTTCAGGAAGAAACAGATACAGGTAACCGTAGTAGTATTCCTTTCAGGGTTGATTTTACTGCTGTTTGGGTTTATATTGTTCAGGATGATCTCCCGCGAAATGGAACGCAGGAGACGGCTTTCCGAAGAAGAGAGGGCGCGAAGGGAACAAATGCTCCGCGAGAGCGCCATGGCCGAAGCGGAACAAGAGGGAATGGACGTATCCATTTCTATGGAAGAGCGCGCAAGGATGGAGTTGATGGAATCAGCCATCAACATGGCAAAAGAACATCCGGAAGATGTAGCCCAGCTCATCAGAACCTGGCTTTTGGAGGAATAAAAAATGGCAAAGACAGCCTTAGTACCCGGAGCCAC
>WRGH01000001.1 GCA_009787285.1 Brevinematales bacterium | reverse complement strand
CATATTCTGCATTTGACTGTCCAGCAACATCCGCATTTATATTAGCAGTCGCATTTGAAACATTACGCAAAGCAGAACTGCTACGAAAATACCTGTCCGGTGGTCTAGGTGTGGTTAGCTCGTTTGAACGGAGTAACCTATTATTTCCAACACTATCTAGGGACGCTGTAGGATATTCCCCTGTGGCTGTCGGAAAATTAATTACTAATGTTCCGCCTGTTTTTGGCAGCATATCAATTCCATCAAATTCAAGTTCAAAAAAATTCCTGCTTTTGAAAGTATTTGCAGAAATGGTTGAAGAAGTATTTGCAGGATTTGTAATTGGCAGAAGATAATTATAATCACTTAAAAGATTTGGACTAATTAAGTTAAACTCGTTTAAAGATGATGCTGTAGAAGTCTGGAATGTACTTGCATATATTCGGTAAAAAATAGCATATTTAACGGCATAATAATAAGGATCATCAGGAATTGAAGGTAAATTTATTGTAGCGACTGTAATTGAAGAACTAATTCTATTTGCCTGTACCTGCGGTAGAAAATAATACTCTTCAACTCCGCACGATAAAAAAACGATAATACAAGCAATACAAGTTATAAGAACCGGTTTCCTTAACATTCTTACTCAATAGCTATAATTCTGCTGCGGGCAAGATATTGCCACACAGGAACATTCTGCCAGTTTATCATCACTGTACGGTAAGACTCAATTGCGGCAGGATAATTTCCAAGCTGTTCATACAACCTTCCTATAGAAAACTGAGCGCGCGGAGCCGCCGGAAATTCAAATTTGTGATCGATAGATTTTTGAAGGAGTTCAATGGCCAGTTCAATCTTCCCCTGTTCTTCCGCAGCTGCGGCGGCGTTAAAAAGCGATATTGGTCCAAGATATGTTTTGTCCCCCGCTTTTGCAGCCTTTAGCCATGTTTCTTCCGCCTTTTGCCACTCATTCCTGCTTGAATAAATTTGAGCGGCCATCGACCATGCTTTTCCTGCGGCATACCCGCTTTTATTTTTAGCAAAAGCTTCAATATCTGAAAGAAGCGTTTGTATTTCGGCAGTATAATTTATATCGTTTGTAAAATAACGCAGTTCCTGAAACCTGACGTTTATCTCCTCTACTTTGGCAATCGCTTTTTTATTAAATACATCCTGCAGTGAAAGAAAAACAATCAACCCTGCAAGAATGATAAAAATAGCGCTGGAAAAAATTATTAACCCCTTTCTGTTTTTTTGGGAAAAATTATTAATCATTTCTCCAAAGCTTTGTTTTTCATTTTCGTTTTGCATTATTACTGCTCCTTAGTGTTTTTTCTCCGTTACTTTGTAACCGGTTACATTGTAACGATGGGTGTTCAATTTTTAGTTCTTTTACTAATCTTGACAAATAAGTGCGCTGTATGGCAAGTGCCCTGGAGGCATCTGTTTGATTCCAGTTATTTTCTTCCAGAACCCTGCGGATAAAACCGGCTTTAAAAACATTAACGGCTGTTTTTAAATTGCTGTTGATTCTAGTTTTCTTAAATTTTCCTTTTCCGGCTTTCTCCGCTTCATCATAATAAATTGCGCCTTTATCAAAAATATGCGATTCCGGCGGCAGTTTTATCATAAGATCTTCAATTTTTATCAGTTTATCCTTGCCGGTTACGCAGGCTCTTTCTATGCTATTTTGAAGTTCCCTGACATTTCCCGGCCATGAATATAAAAGCATCGCTTCAAGCGCATCTTCGGAAAAACCTTCAAAATGCTTCTTGTTCTTTTTCATGAAACTTTTAAGGAAAAAATGCGCCAATTCTGCAATATCTTCCTGACGTCTGCGAAGAGGCGGTATATTTACAGGGATTACATTAAGCCGGTAATACAAATCTTCGCGGAAAAGCCCATTTTGTACCTGCCGGTCAAGTTCTTTATTCGTTGCCGCTACAATTCGCACATCTACTGTAATTGTATCATCAGAGCCTACTTTTTCAAATCTTTTTTCCTGAATTACACGCAATAATTTTGCCTGCAGTGTCAACGGTAAATCGCCTATTTCATCAAGGAAAATTGTNCCTCCGTCCGCCGCTTCAAAACGCCCCTTTCTTTTGGAAACTGCGTTTGTAAAGGCTCCCTTAATGTGTCCGAACAATTCGCTTTCAAGCAAGCCTTCGGGAAGAGATGCGCAATTAACCCTGACAAACGGAAAATTTTTCCGCTTGCTGCGCAAATGTACCTGTTCGGCAAATAATTCTTTGCCTACACCGCTCTCCCCCAAAAGCAGGACAGACAAATCTGTTTTTGCGGCTTTTTCAATAATGTCCAGCACTTCCTGAATAACAGAACTTTTTGTTATTAATGTATGATATCCATAATCTGCGTTTTTCTGATCCATAATGGCAATGACAGCATAACTGTCTTCCCCGCTAAAAATACGGAATTTTATCAGTCATCTGAGGAAGCAGAATCCGGGTCTTTCGCTGAATCGCCGCTTTTCGATTTAAGAACAGCGCCAAGTGTATATGTTGAATCAGATGATTCTTCCCTGGCAATGTAACGTGACATTTCGTCACGCTGCTTTTTTTTCTGGTAATCACGGAGCGAAAAGGCGACTTTCTGTTTATCACTCTGAATTTCAAGAACAACTGCTTTTAATTTGTCTCCAACCTTAATTTTTTTAAGAGCTTCATCCGTATCTTCTTCACGATTTTCNACAAGATTTGTCTTGTGAATGAGCCCTTCAATGCCGCCGGGAATCCGCATGAATACCCCGAAGTCTGTAATTGAAACAACTTCCCCTTCTACAGGAGATCCGCTTTTGTGATTTTCAAGGAAATCCTTCCATGGATCTTCTGAAAGCTGTTTGATTCCCAATTTAATATTACGGTTTTCTACATCAACGGATATAACCATAACTTCAACTTCATGACCAACGGCAAGACCGCTTTGACCTTTTGCTTTCCTCGTCCATGAAACGTCATCCATATGCAGGAACCCGTCAAGTCCGTCATCAAGTTCAATAAATGCGCCTGCATTTGTTATTTTTACAACTTTGCGTTTTATTCTTTTTCCTACAGGGAATTTTTCTTCAACGCTGTCCCAAGGATTATCCTGAACCTGTTTCAGTCCCAGCGATACCCTGCCCGCCTGAAGATCGTAACCGAGTATCATACATTCAACAATATCGTTCGGCTTTAACAGATCGGAAGGTTTTTGAATTTTCTTTACCCATGAAAATTCTGAAATATGGGCAAGACCTTCTATACCTTCTTCAAGTTCAATGAATGCGCCAAAGTCAGTAAGTTTGGTAACTTTTCCCTTTACAATATCACTGACATGATATTTTTCTTCAAAGTGTATCCATGGATCGTCAGTATAATGNTTAAGCGAAAGATTGATGCGTTTTTCTTCACGGTCTATACGAATTACTTTTAAGCGGATTTCCTGTCCTTTTTTTACAAAGTCCTTCGGNCGAGTAACATGTCCCCAGCTCATATCGTTTATGTGAAGAAGACCGTCAAAACCTCCAAGNTCAATAAATGCGCCGAATGAGGTGAAACTTTTTACAATGCCTGTAACATCGGAGCCTATGGGGGTATTTTCAAAGAAATCGTTGCGCCTGCGTACAAGTTCATCTTCCATGCACTTGCGCCTGTTTACTACGATATTGATCTTACCGTCAGAATACAGGCGTTCTACATAAAAATTAAATTTCTGATTTAGAATTTTTTCCGACTTGTCAACTTTCTGGATATCCGCCTGACTGACGGGGAGGAAAGCGTGTACTCCCGCTCCAAGATGAACATCGAAGCCGCCTTTTACTTGTTTTTCTACGGTTCCTTCAACCGAGCGTTTTTCAGCAAAAGCCTGCCTTAAATTTTTCCAGAAAATTTTTGCGTCCGCTTTTTGTTTGGAAACTATAACTTCACCGTGTTTGTTTTCCTTTGCAATAAGGATAACAGGGACCGTATCCCCTATATTTGGAATCTCGGAAAATTCCGACAAAGGAATTTTACCTTCTGATTTATAACCAACATCAATAAATACCTGATCTGCAGTAACTTGAATTACCTTGCCTTCAACAAGCTGACCTTCTTCAAGCTGTTCAAGGCTCTTCAGGTATTCCTCCTGTAACTGTGTTTGAATGTTTTCTCCATCTTTTACCGGACTAGTGTCCGATGCCACTTCCCTTTCAGCCATTTTCTTTTCATTCCTTAAAATTTTAATCTATCTTCTCTATCAATTTCTCATAAACTTGAATAATGGTCAAGTCCGATGTATCCAAATATTGAACTCCGGGGGCTATTTTGAGACTGCCTTCGATTTTATTCTTGTCAATCTCATCCCTTTGTAAAATGGCAGTTTTTATATCTTGAAGGCTTAAATTTGAGACTCCTTGTTCAAAACGCCTTTTTGCCCTTGAATCTGAGGAAGCGTCAAGATAAAAACGATAGGGTGTATCAGGGAAAACTACAGTGGTCATATCCCTTCCCTCCACCACTATATTTCTGTCTTTTGCAAGGGAACGGATTATGTCGTTTATAATGTGTCTTACAGGAACAATTGCGGAAAGCGGCGCGGAATATTTGTCTATTTCATCAGTATGCAGAAGGTCTGTAACATTTTCTCCGTCAAGGTAAACCTGATCTTTTTCCCATGAAATTTTGGAATTCATTGCCAGTTGTATTATTTTTTCACTGTCGCAAAGATCAATATTTGCCCGTAAACAACCCAATGTTACAGCCCTGTAAAGATTACCGGAATTGACATAGATAAACTCTTTTCCGTCTTTTGTTTTAAGTTTTTCAGCCATTAGCTTGGCGATAGTGCTTTTCCCTGACCCGGCAGGTCCGTCAATTGCAATTACCATGTGTTTCTCTCCCTTTCATTTCCCTTTTTTTCAATACTGCAAAGAGCAGCTATTTCGCCGTCCGTAAGCGGCCTCGAAGTTCCTTCACTAAGATCGCCAAGATGAACAGGACCGATGCGTACCCTGCGAAGTAATGCCGGATGAAGATGAAAATGAGAAAAAACCCGGCGAATTTCACGGTTCTTACCTTCGATTAGTACAATACGAAGGCTTTTACGGCCTGTTCTTTCAGTGGTTTTCGCTTTGTAATATACTTCTTCGATTGTAATTCCGCAATTGAATGCTTCAACAACTGAATCCGGGATCATACCTGTCGCTTCTACAATGTATTCCTTTTCAATTCCGCAGGACGGATGACCTAGACGGCTTGCAAAGCTTCCGTCGTTAGTAAAAAAAATCAAGCCGCAGGATAGGAAGTCAAGCCGCCCGACACTGTAAAGCCTTATATCTTTTTGAGGAAGTAAATCAAGGGCTATAGGCCGTCCCTGCGGATCATTTGACGTGCACAGGAAACCGGCAGGNTTGTTAAGAGCAAGATAAAGCTTGCGATTTTCAGGATTTATCTCTTTGCCGTCCAAAAGAACTATATCTCCGTCGTTTACCTTGCTTCCCTGTGTTTTAACTGTGATACCGTTTACGGAAACCCTGCCCTGTGTAATTATGTCTTCGGCGGCTCGTCTTGACGCGACACCCGCATGGGAAAGGAAAACCTGCAGCCTAATACTTTTCCCCCTGAAGCTCGAATTTTTCCATATCGGCTTCACTTAGTTTCGGGAGTTCAGCTATTGAATTAAGACCGAATGTTTTCAGGAATTCTTTTGTAGTGCCGTACATTACAGGCCGACCGGGAATATCTTTTTTTCCGGCTTCGCGAATAAGCTCTTTTTCAAGGAGCAGGCGGATCATATTGTCCGCAGATACTCCGCGTATTTTTTCTATTTCCGCCCGTGTAACAGGCTGGGAATACGCAATTATAGCGAGAGTTTCCATTGCGGCGCGGGAGATTTTCCCCTCGTTTTTTTTACCGTAACGTTCTTTAAGATTTTCCCAGTATTCACGCTTTGCCGTTATCATTATGCCGCCGCCGATATGTGAAAGTTCAATACCGCAGTCCGCTGCTGTATAACGTTCTTTTAAATTTTCGAGGGCGGCAATTACTGTTTCTTTTGCAAATCCGCAAATACGGGCGATAGAGCCTTCATCAAGAGGATCGCCTTCCATATAAAGAATTGCTTCAACAAGCGCCGTTTCTTTTTCAATATTTTTTGTCACAAAAAACTCCGTTAAACTTTTGAAGAACTTGACCTTATCAGAATATCACCAAAAAGTCGGTTTTGAAAGAGTACAATTAAGCGCAGTTTTGCCGCTTCCAGCACCGCCAAAAATGCACAGACTACATCCATTGCGCCTGAACGGATAATGAGATCGGTAAATCTGCACTCCCCGCGATTTTCCAAGAATTCCAAAAGAAGGGTTGTTTTTTCGTTTACGGAAACTTCTTCATAAAGATCGATAATACTTTCCGCCGGAAGATTTTTTGTAAGCGAGGAAAAAGTTTTTACAAGATCCCAAATGTCAACTTTTTCCCATATATCGTTATCTGTAAACGGCAGATTATGCTGAAGTCTGCGCCGCTCAATTATCCACTCATTTTCCTTTTCTTTTTCTTCCATAAGGCCGGAAAGTTTTTTTATTCTTTGGTACTCAATGAGATGTTCGACAAGATCAGCTCTTGGGTCTTCAGCGTCCGCGTCGTCCATCTCTACAGGAAGAAGTGTCCTGCTTTTTATATACAGCAGTGTAGCCGCCATTGCGTGGAATGCGGTAATATCCTCCATATCTACAGTTTCCGCGTTTCTAAGGTATTCTATGTACTGATCTGTTATTTGGGCAATCGGAATATCGTAGATGTTTATTTCATTTTTACGGATCATGAACAGCAAAAGATCGAGAGGTCCTTCAAATTCGTCAAGTTTAAAACTGCGCGCTTCCTGCTTTGCTTCCATTGTGTTCATTGTATGTTTTCATACTACCATTTATACGGAAAATAACTCAAGGCGCAAAGCACACAGCACACAGCCCGCCTTGTAATTACGGCAAATACCTTGCAATAAAGTTTTGCGAAGCAAACAACGCGGCCTGCAAGCCGCGCTTTCAGGTTTACGTCTATTTAAAAATTAAAATATTGCATCCTCTTCCCCGCCCGTTTTTTTCGGTCTTCCGCGTTGTGCAGGCGCTGCTGAATAGGCCGGTGTTTTTTCTGCCGCTGTTTCCGCCTTTGCAGCAGCAGATTCACTCGGTTTTGCGGCGTCCGTTTTTGGAACATTCTTTTTTACATCATCAAGTTTCGCCTGCGGAAATTCCCTACCCGGGAATATTTGCGCTCTCAGCTTCGTTTCCAGTTCTTTTAAGAAATCGGGATGCTGTTCAAGGTAATCACGGCAGTTGTCCCTGCCCTGCCCTATTTTTTCATCGTTATATGAATACCATGCTCCGCTCTTTTTTATCATGTCATACTTGACAGCGCAGTCCAAAAGGCTNCCCGTAGCGGAAATACCCTTGCCGAACATCAATTCAAGCTCAGTGCGTCTGAAAGGCGGAGCGACTTTATTTTTCACGACCTTGACCCGCACCCTGTTGCCGATTGCGTCAGCGTCTTTGGAAACTTCGATTGTTTCCGTCTTTCGCACTTCCAGCCGCAATGACGAATAAAATTTGAGGGCGTTACCGCCTGTTGTGGTTTCGGGGTTTCCGAAAAAAACGCCGATTTTCATTCTTATCTGGTTGATGAAAATTAAAATCGTGCGGGATTTTCCGATGTTTGCCGTAAGTTTTCGCAGAGCCTGGCTCATAAGCCGAGCCTGCGCCCCCATTTGAGCGTCTCCCATTTCGCCCTCAATTTCAGACTGCGGAGTAAGAGCCGCTACCGAATCTACCACGATTACATCAACAGCGCCTGAACGTACAAGACTTTCAGTAATTTCCATTGCCTGCTCTCCGTTATCAGGCTGAGAGACCCACAATTCGTCAATATTTACGCCGAGATTCTTCGCATAAATGGGATCAAGGGCGTGCTCCGCGTCAACAAAAGCGGCGTTTCCGCCGAGTTTTTGGGCTTCAGCTATGGCGTGCAAGGCGAGAGTTGTCTTCCCCGATGATTCAGGCCCGAAAATTTCAATAATGCGCCCGCGCGGATAACCGCCAATTCCAAGCGCCTCGTCAAGCAGGATTGAGCCTGAAGGTATTACTTCTATACCGGCGGCGGCGTTATGCGCCCCCAACTTGATTAATGATCCCGCGCCAAACTGTTTTTCAATCTGAAGCCGGGCCGCTTCCAGAGCTTTTGCCTTTTCCTCGCTTGAAGCGTTGGGATTTACCCTGGGTTTTTCTGATTCATTTGACTTTGCCATAATAATCTCCTCCCCTGTATATGGCGCGCAGATATACGATGCTTTATCGAATCTTGAATAAATAGGTTGTTCGGAAACTAACCAAGCCGCCGAACAAGTCATTATATCATAATCAAGATAAAAATACTACAACTTTGTAAAGTATTTTTATCAGAACAATTTCCATAATAATATTGCAATTTAACAATTATTAAAAGATACTGAAAATATACTATGAATGATTTTATTGTCTGCACTACCCGCTCAATGCATAATTATGCCTCTGAAGTAATTACACATTTGTCAAAATATCTAAGTTTTTCCAAGATCGCAAAACATATTAACGGTATTGATTTACTAAAAACAGAGCGTTTCGCAGACGGTGAAATGGAAGTTACTGTCAATTCGTCCATAAGGGGCAAGGATGTTGTCCTTTTTTCTTCAAGCGCGCGCAACGAAGCGGGAATCAGCGTAGAAGAAGCGAAAATGGAGTTGTATCAGGCAATTGACGCTTTAAAGCGTTCTCAGGCCAACAAAATTATTGTTTTTGAGCCTTTTATTTCATGTTCCCGCTCGGATCGCACTACCCGACGCAGTTCCGTAGGTTTATGGGTACATTTAAAAACACTTTCAAGTCTTGGTATACAGCATATTGTTACGTTTCAGTTACATTCGGATAAGTCAAAAACTATGGTAGACCCCGCTATATGCGCAATTGACGATATTCCCGCGCTGACTTTGCTGCAAAAGCACCTTTGCGATACCTATATTAAAAATACCGAGTATCTTGAAAAACAGGTCCGCAATAAATGGGCATTTTGTTCCGTAGACGCAGGGGGAGAAAAACTCGCTAGGTTTTTTGCCAATTCTTTCGGTTCTCCGCTTGTGGTGGCGCATAAACAGCGCGATTACTCAAAGCAAAATACGGTTGAGTCCGTTCACATTCTTTCGGCTGATTCGCTGGAAGGCAAAAGCCTGTGGATTGTTGACGATATGATAGATACGGCGGGGTCTGTTGAAATGCTTATTCGCGCACTTGCTCCTTTAAAACCGGGAGACATTAATATTATTGCCGTTCACGCAATTTTTTCGCCGCCGGCAGCGCAGAGGCTTGAAGCTCTTTCACAGGAAGGGCATTTAAACCGTGTGCTGGTATCCGATACTGTAAGCTGTTCAAATTTATTTCCTCAGCGTCCTAGTCTTGAAATTGTTCATTCGGCTGAACACGCGGCTAAAATAATTAAAACAATAGTCCTAAATGAATCAATGAGTATTCTTATGAAACCGTTTGACGCGGGAACGTATCTTTCGGGAAATAAGCAAGGTATATCTTGACCTTGTTCAGGACTTGATGAAAAAAAAGTATGCCTTTTTGGGTTATAAAAGCTTAATTGCGGGGAAACTATGTCATAGAGTGATATGGTGAAATTATTACGCTTTTAATCACTTCCGGAATATACCGCATCAAATCACTCGCCAACACAGAATACTCAGTAAGGTCTGTACCTGCAAGCCGTCCCGCTTCTCCGTGCAGAAAAGCGCCGAGAATTGCCGCCTCGAAGCAGGAGCAGCCCTGCGCGATAAGAGAGACAATGATGCCGCTGAGTACGTCTCCTGTTCCGGCTTTCGCAAGAGAGGAATTTCCAAAAGGAAGAATGACCGTAGTTCCTTTCTCGTTTACAGCCAAAGAGGGGCTTCCTTTAAGTAAAATATTTATATTAAATTGCGCCGCGCAGTCCTTAAGTTTGTTTATACGGTCAAGCGGCTCATCGGGCAGTTCGCCGAAAAGCCTTTTCCATTCTCCCATGTGCGGAGTAATGACAATCTCTCCCTTATGTTCCGACAACTCGGGTAAATGCCCCGCAAAGGCGTTAAGGCCGTCCGCGTCAATTACGGCGGGTTTATCTGTTTTACCGATAAGCTCCCGCACAAGAGACGCAGTTTGCGGATCTCTTGACAACCCTGAACCGACACAAAGAGCGTCCATACGCTCACAGAGCGAAAGAATTTCATGCAGCGCGGACGCCGCGCAAGCACCGGAAGCAGTCTCAGCTAACGGATGTAAAACAGGCTCCGTAACCTTAACAGCCAATGTATCAACAAGTGATTCAGGAACAGCCAGATGAACCATTCCGCATCCGCTTCGCAGCGCGGATATGGACGTAAGCGCGGCGGCGCCGCTCATTCCGCGCGAGCCGCACAAAAGAAATGCAAGTCCGTGATCAATTTTTGATCCGTTTTCCTTACGCGCGGGCAGAATACGATTGAAACAATTATTGTCGGGCAAAAAAATTCCGACGGACTGTTCTTCTGCAATATCCTCAGGATACCCTAAATCGGCGATTTGTAATTTGCCGACATTGGCTCTTCCGGGGTAAAAGAATTGTCCCATTTTGTAAAACCCCGCAGCAACTGTACAATCGGCTTTTATACAAATAGAAGTACATTTTCCGTTGTCGCAATCAAGCCCCGATGGAGTATCAACCGCTAAAACAGAAGTTTTGCTGTCGTTTACAGCTTTAATCACATTTGCGTACAATCCGCGAGGCTCTCCTTTCGCTCCGATTCCAAGCATCGCGTCAATTATCAAACTATAATTGTTAAAATCGGGTAATTGTTCATTTGTAATTATGCGGACAATGCCGTTTTTTAATTCGATATAATCCTTAAACGCCACTGACGCTTCACCGTTTAAATCTTTGGTATCGCAAACGGAAAAACAATCAACATTGATTCCCGCCTTCTGGAGCATTCGCGCCGCAGCATAACCGTCTCCGCCGTTGTTACCTTTACCGCATATTACAGCGACATTCTTGTTCCCATCCAACATAGCCAACGCCGCTTGATAAATATGCCTGCCGGCTTTGCACATATAAGAGTAGCCGGTATCGATATTACCGTTTATCGCCAGTTGGTCAACGCGCTTCATTCCGGCGGCGGTGAAAATGTTGTTTGTATTTTTAAATATGGATACCTCTGTCAAAAAATACTCCGCGTCAAAGATAATTAATTTTGCCGGAAATTTCAATAAGTTGATAATGAAATGTATCCCATCCGCCCATATCGGGCATTGCCAAATCAAACAAATCAATCTTTCGAATCAAGCAAAATCGTAACAGGCCCTACATTCGTATAGCTAACCCTCATGTGCGCCTGAAATTCTCCGCTTTCACATAAAAGACCGTGTTCGCGGATTTTTGTCATAAAGTATTCATAGAGCTTTTTTGCTTTTTCAGGCGGGGCTGCAAAACCGTATGACGGTCTTCTTCCCTTTCGCGCGTCCGCAAGCAAGGTAAACTGCGATACAGCGAGAACACCGGCGGAAGGTTTATTTTCAACTATATCCTTGAGTGAAAGGTTCATTTTTCCTTGAGGATCATCAAATATTCGGATATACGCGGTCTTTTCAGCAAGCCATTCCGCATCGGGTTCAGAATCGTCTTGCGCTACGCCTAAGTAGACAAGAAGCCCTTCTTTTATGCTTCCTTTTAAGCTGCCGTCAACGGTTACGCAAGCGTCTTCAACACGCTGAATTACAGCCTTCATCTTTAATCGTTTTCCAGCCTTCCCGACTGATGTATCGCAACACCTTCAAGCGTTATGTCCATAGAGGGCGTAAGCGTTATTTTCCCGAGCAATTCAAGAGGACGCTCCGGGTTAACGGGGACAGGGTTGTTAAAAACAACCGGAACTATTCCTTCGAGCATTGTGCGCGTATCATAACCGACAAGAAAATCAAAACGTAAGAAATCATCCGTTATTTCAACGTTAGTTGCCATACCCTTCCAAATTACATAAACGTCCCTGTAAATAACAGGCTCTGCTTTTACACTTGAAAATGAAGGATTGTCAATCTGTTTGAAATTGTCAAAGCCCGGAACTTCTGTGTACGACAGAAGAAGGCGTGATTTGTTTTTAAGGCTTTCAGACGCGTTTGATTCAAGTATCCTGTTTATGATTTTTTTTGCTCCTTCATCGCGGTAGGCTGTAAAAAGAGACAACGCTTTGGCATAAAGGTCTGTCGCCTGAGCCTTCGTAAGAATAAACGAGTAAGAACCGCCTGTTTCAACGGGAGACCTTCGTTCTTCTCTTGAAAGTACAAACTCCGCTGTAGGGCGGGTATTTTGCTTTTTAATAGGAGAAGGAAGAACTTTTGTCTTGACCAGAATTCCGTAAGTTAAGACAATAACAACTGCAAAAATTAAGACTGCAATAACGGCAGTTCTTGCATTTATAATAGGAGCGGGGATTGGCGGAAATAATTTTACAAGCCTTTCAGGAGTAAGCCAGTCCGACAGTTCATCGGAAGATGAATATTTGCGAATAACTGACAGCGCTCTTTTTGCAATTTTGTTTTTTGGCTCGGATGCCTGTACGTCAAGGTAATAATCTACAGCCTGAACAGTATTCATGCGTTTTAAGTAAAGAGCGGCAAGNCCAAGCATCGTTGCGGTATCTTTAAATTTTATACGTCTTGCAAATTCGAAATTGGACTTTGCGTCTACAAAAATACCCGCATGAAGGCAGATAACAGCATAGAGATAGTAATATTTGAATGATCCGTTATATCTATATTCCTCAGTTTTAAGTAATTTTAGCGCGCCTTCATAATCACGTCTTTTGGCAAGGTAGGCAGCTTTACTCAATAAAGGATCGTTCATCATCTAACGTCATCTATCGCTTTATTTTATGGCTGTCAATGGAATTTTCAATTTCGTCCAGATCATCTTCATAAAGTATTATATCTCCTGCTATAAATTGCTCTAATGTTTTTTTCAGCTTGTAAAGCAATTGCAGCACGGAATCATCACGATCTTTTGTTACTAAATTCAGATCGTACATAGCGGTATCTTCCGTCGTAAGTGAAATTGAATAGATAAACGATCTTCCTGCTTCCAGTACGGCGGGTTCATAATAATAGCAGACAGCAGAATCGCGGATTGAGTATGGAAAAATGGTAAACGATCTATTATTGGAGAATTTGAGTTTCCAAGAAGCNTTNTTCAGTCTTCTCCANTTGGCAATGTGTATATAATCAGGAATTTTTGACGATTTATCAAACGGATTTACAATACTTCCCATCAGCGAAAGNTTACTGTCTTTGGAAATCCAGTATGTTTCACCTGACGAACCTTCAATTATAGTTTCNTTCGCGATTGATTGATTATTTGTAGAAATTGGAATATCATTGCGTCCTTCGCCCAAATGCGTATCTATTAGGAAACGTAAGCCGGCGGAAATAGAACGGTCTCCTTTGTTTTGCATAACAACTGTTATATTAACGCCGTTTATTTCACTGGAATTTACGGTCCTTACAGGAGTAAAAATTACACGTACTATTACAGCATATGATTCATAAACAATAACAGGATTTCCGTCTATAGTTTCAGTCCTTGTCCTAAAATAACCGGATTGATCAAGGCGGTGAACTTTACCGTCTAAATTAACGGAGATATAACTGGATTTAGGCTCCTTGCTGTAAAATAACGGTTCATATCGCTTTGAATTAGAGTCTGTCATGTAGTATAACGAAATACTGCCTTTTTTNTCATTTAATGACAAACGGATATTTCCGTCATAATAATCTGCTGCGTATAAAACAAAATNTGAAAAAATAACAAGTAATAAAAAAATTACGAACTTGCGCAGCATCACATGGAACCTCCTTTAATATACTCATTTATCAGAATATCCAATTCTTTATTGAGTTGTTTGGCTCTCTCCAGCAATCTGTTATACAGGGACTGCCACGTATCATCAGACGAAATTTGTCCGTACATGGAAAANTCATCCGTTTGCTGGATATCGACATTCTGACCTGTACCTAATGAAAGTTCCGCGATTCGTCTTTGATAGGAATTTAATGCCTGCTCGTATGATCTTATTTTACGCTGGTAATCTTCGCTTGTTCTAAGTGATTCTTCATGGCTCCATTGTAAAAGCGCCAAAAGTTCGGCTTCTATTTTCTTTTGCCTGATAAGGTCTATCCTGTAGGAGGAGATTTCTTTCTTGGGGCTTTCAGGGTATTTGTCAANAACCCATGTATAAAACCTTAGCGCATCATCGTACTGCATCATTGAAAAAAGACATTCGCCCATCCAGAAATAAGCCGCCGCTATACGATCTGAGATCTCAGGATTAGTGCCTTGAACAGAGTCGATGTAACGTCTGAAATACAAAAGAGCGTCGTCAAAATACCCCTGATTGTAATATACCCTTCCCCTGTGATATGCCATATCCCTTGTAAAAGTTGAAACAGGAGCGGTTCTTTCAAGCTCATCCATGTCCCTGATTGCGGAACCGTAATCTGAAAACGCAAGCTCGCTTAAAATGACCCAGTAAAGCGCCTGCGACCAATCGCTGATATTATTTGAAATTTCCTGAGCGCGCCTGAACTCTGCGGCAGATTCATTCCAGCGTGAAGAATTGTAAAGATACGTGCCGTTTTGGAATCTGCGTAAATATACCGCCTGTGAGGTCTCCTGAGCGGCGGAAATCCCTGCAATAAATAACATTACGCCGAAAATTAAAGGCTTAAATACGCCCTCGTTTATGAAAATAATTGCTTTTTGCTTTGTTTTCATACTTATATTATATTTATTTTCGGTAATAAAAGCCAAAATTCTGAAGGTTTTACACTTAGCCTTAAACCGGTAAATTTTTGCTTTACGCCCGATCAACCTGCAAAAGGTCAACAAAAGCTCTTTTATCGGAACTATTGAAAAAAGCGGAACCAATTACAAGAATGTCGGCTCCCGCTTCCGTTGCCTTTCCAGCCGTTGCCTCGTTAATGCCGCCGTCTACAGAAATCTTGAAATTGAGACCGGCATCTTTTCTCATTTTTGCAAGTTTTTTTACTTTTTCCAAACATTCATGGATTAACTCCTGCCCGCCAAAACCGGGGTTAACTGTCATAATTAACGCCAAATCAATAAACGGAAGCACTTCTTCCAGTATTGAAACAGGCGTTGAAGGTACTATTGCAATACCCGCTTTAAGCCCTAAACTGTGAATTTCAGCAAGGAATTTCTGTGAATGTACTTCAGCTTCATAATGAAAAGTAATCGCGTCCGCTCCGGCATCGGCAAATTCATGAATAAGCCGCGAAGGCTGCACGATCATCAGGTGAACATCGAAAAAAACCTTGCTTTTTTTTCTTAATGCGCGTACCAGTTGGGGACCGAAAGTTAAATTCGGCACAAAAGAACCGTCCATTATGTCCATATGCAGCCATGAAGCTCCGCAAGCGTCAACCTCTTGGACAGCTTTTTCAAAATTAGCATGATCTGCGGATAAAATAGACGGCGATACTATAATTTTATTCATTTTTTAATATCATACCTGTAACGTATACTATTGTCAAACCTCGAAAAAATGGTATACTGACATAAACATAATGGAAAATACTCAGGCTGCGGGGCTGTTAAGAAAAGCCTATGATAAATTGAAAGCCTCTGACGCAGTGGCGGCTTGCGCTTTAACAGAGCAGGCTCTGGATTTGGATTTTGAGAATGAAGAAATCAAGCATACGCTGAAGTGTATTCACTGGTGGCTTGAACATACCAGGAGGATTGATGAATTAAAAAACCCTTTTGAAAAGGGCGGTCTTTTTATTTCCCTGTTAAAACAGTACCATGTTTTTCTTGGACAATTTGACAGGATATACGATCAATGCCAGTACGCTGTGCGTTTCTTTGTTTATTCAAAAGCCCTTAGTTTTTTTGAAGGACTGCTGGGAAATCAGGCAAATCAGCATGATCCGCTTTTACTGATGTTAATCGGGCGTTGCTACAAAGGAACAGGTAATTATGACGAAGCCCTTAAATATCTTGAGCAGGCTTTTCTTATCAAGCGTGAAGACGCGGAAACTCTTGCAGAAGTTGCGGATATTAACGCTTTGCTGGCTCAGACAAAGGCAGCCAAGGCGCTGTTCAANGAGGCGTTCTTTCTTGATCCTTCCAAGATTAATATCCTTCTCTTGGAATCGGAACTTATACAGAAACTTATTGAGCAAGTTTCCGCGCTTGGTTTCAAAGAAGATGTATTACGCGAATGGATACCTGTTTACGGTTATTTATGGGGGGTATTTTCCGTAAAGCGGGAGCTAAAGCAGACTGAAGCAGGAAAGCTAAAACAGTCGATTTTTTCATTGGAAGCCGAATATAACGCCAATCCTTCAAGACGCGCCTTGTTAAGGCCGCGTCTTTTAAATCATTATTTTTGGCTTATTGATCATTATGAAATCAGCCATGAGGATCATTCGCTTATCGAAGAGATCCTATTAAAAATAAAAGTTATCGATCCGGATATTTACAAGATGTATACCGGTTAAATGAATGAGGAGTGAAAGACAAATGGATAATACTGAAATAACTGAAACCGGCGCAGCAGAAGTATCAACAAACGCCCAGACACTGTTGAAAAATTTACAGGAAACATTAAATGAAGAAAAATGGACAAGGGCGACGCTCGGTAATTATTCAACCGGACAGTTCAAGGAACTTGATGACATTTTAAAAACTGCGCGTAACGAGAAAATTATTGATGAGTTAAAAAAGAGCTGCGATGATCACCTTGTTCATACAAGAAACAGCATAATTGCGCTTTATCTTTCCGGAATGATCGCTCTTTCACGGCAGATAATNGACGATTCCGCTATGATAAATCTTGTGTCAATTTTTCTTGATAACCACAAATGGGGCATTGTTAAATACCTGTGCGAAAGAATTCTTGACTGGGGCGAATCAAAATTTGCCCTTCGTACTTTGGCTGACTGTTATAAAAACGACAATGAAGAAGACAAGATATTCGCCGTTTGGGAAAGACTTGTAAAAGTAGATTTTGAAGAAGCCGACATCGCAAAATCCCTTGCCGAACATTATGAAAAACTCGGTAAAAAAGAAGAAGCGGTTGATTATTACAAAAAATCACTGCACAGGTATATAAACAAGGCTGTCTTTCCNAACGTCAAGGAAGTATGGGAAAAACTTCTTGTATTATACATTGACGATATAGATTTTTTCCTTCACATTCAGAAAAAAATTGCAAAAAACATCAGCGAAGACAANGCTGTAATTCTTTTGAATGAGCTTTATGCCAAATACAAAAATATTGATATTGATATTGCCATAAGTATCCTGAAAATCATTCTGGAATACGATGAAAAAGACGTGCACGGACGTAGGGAAATAATCGAATGTTTCAGAAAAAAATATGCATCCCACAGCCAGCTTGAAGAGTACATCCGTATTTCCAATCTTTCGCAAAATTACCGCGACGTTCATAAGGCTATAGCCGACTTTGAAAAACACATTGCGTTTGATAAAGGAAATTATGTTTATCACAGAACGTGGGGTGTCGGACGCATTGCGGGTATTGCAGGTGATGACATACGGATAGATTTTTCCAAAAAACGCAATCATTCAATGTCGCTTAAAATGGCGGTCGACGCGCTTCAAACGCTTTCTAAAAATCATTTCTGGGTTTTGAAAGCGACAAAGAAAAAAGAAGAATTAAGAGAAATGATAAAGGACAAGGATGAAAATATTGTCTGGGCGCTCAAGACAATAATAAAAAGTTTCGGGAACGCCTGCGACATGAAAAGAATAAAGGCCGAACTCCACCCTGCCCTGCTTTCATCCGGCGAATGGACGACATGGAACAGCAAAGCGCGGGACATATTAAAAACAAACCCCGAGTTTGGAGTTAGTACCGATAACAGCGATATCTTTATTATAAGAGACAGGGCCGTAAGCATTACGGAAAAACTCTACAATGAATTTATGGCGGTAAGCAATTTTTACGATCGTATATCAGCCATTCGTGAATATGTCAACAATAAAAACGCTTCGCCTGATTCTGAATTGTTTACTGAAATATTCTCGTATTTTACAGGTTTCCTTCGTTCCGCAGGACAGAATGCGGAACAATCCGCAGCTTCATATATCCTGATAAATGAACTTGCGGAAAACAAGAGATATTCCCACTTAAAGTCAGCTCTTACCGTAAGCTTTGCGGATATCCTTTCTAATATAAAGGATATACCCTCGCTCTTTAAAAACATGAAAGATGCGAAACTAAAAACAGAATTCCTTAACAATATAAGGAATCTGATAAGCGGCTGGCCTGATATTTACATAAAGATTTTCCCCTTATCCCCGCTGCCGTTCATTGCCGAACAGCTTGAAGAAGCGGGCTACGGCGACAAACTATCTGTTATGTGCAAGGACTGTTTTGAAAATCACCGTGAATACCGGGAAACTGTTATTTGGCTCTACAAAAATTCCAGAAATACAAAATGGTTTATGGCTGCGGGCATCAGTTTTGAAAAACAGCTTATTACCCTTATTCACATATTGGATATAACCTACCGTGATATTGAAAATCACAAGGATACTGTAGAAAACCGCAAAATAAACAAGCTTGTATATAACATTCTTTTTAAAGACGGCGACCTTATAGCATTTTTGAATAATGCGGATGAAGATGCAATTATGAGGATCTATACATTTATTAATGACGTTAAGGATCTGGACCCTCAGGATAAAATAAATCTGCGTTCCATGATAACCGACAGACATCCTAATTTTAAATTCTTCGGCGAAACGGAAAAGAAAGTATCGCGGACATTTTGGGTTACGTTGCCGATGTACGAAGAGAAAAATAGACTGCTTGCCCATATTCAGGAGGTTGAAGTTCCCAACAATTCAAAGGAAATTGAATATGCCCTGTCGCTAGGCGACCTGCGCGAGAATGCGGAATACAAAGCGGCAAAAGAAAAACAGGAACAGCTTAATTCACAGGTTGCAAAACTCAAGGAAGAAATAGAAAGGGCACAGCTTTTCGATCCGGCTTCAGTTAACACATCCAGAGTATCATTCGGCACAAAAGTAGTCTTACAGAACCAAACGGCAGGGTCGACTGAAGAATACACTATTTTGGGTAATTGGGAATCTGATCCAAATAATAATATAATTTCCTATCTTTCTCCGTTTGGAAATGCTATACTTAACAGGTCAACAGGCGAAAGCTTCGAGTTTGTCAGTAATGAAGGAAAAATTTCCTATCTGGTGGAAAACATAACGTCGGCTGTCTGACCGAATAATCAGGGCAGGCGGATTAAAGGAATATGGCGGGTTTACCTTGTTAATTAAAGGGGTGAATATGAAAAAAAACATTCTGGCGGTAATACTCATTCTTTATCCGTTTTTCTTTGTAAATGGTCAAAACGCTGGCCCTGTCGATCTTGTACTGCTCTTGAATACTTCATCAGGAATGAGCTCATCATATGAAAATGTCAATAATTACATTACAGGTCCATTTCTTTCCGAATTCCTGCGTGTAGGAGATACTTTTCATTTAATTGTCTTTTCACAGTCTCCAAGACTGGATATTGCCCGCCGGATTAATCAAAAGGGAGATGTCGAAACTATTATTGGCCGGATGATGCTTCAGTACCCTGTAGAAAACGGAAACAATCTGGCGGCGGCAATTACTTTTACAGAAAATTATGTTTCGTCTTTGCCTTCGCGTCCCAAAAAGATCGTTCTTGTTACTACAGGAGGTCAAGATGTTAACAATATTGTCAGCGCCGCAAAAGACAGTTTTAAAGCAAAAAACGCAACGTTTGATTTTGTACAAGTAACTTCAGGACAGCCGCTTACTAATCTGCCGAAATCAGGACAAGGCGCTATTACGCCCGGAACAACTTCTGTTTCGGGAACAGGTTCTGCCTCAGGAACAATTTCTAGTCAGGGAGCAACTATAGGCGCTTCTGGTCAGGGAACAGGTTCTGTTTCAGGGACGGCTTCAACTCAAGGTACGGCTTCCGCCGGCGCTTCTCAAGGTACAGGTTCTGCCTCAGGGACAATTTCTAATCAGGGAGCAACTACAGACGCTTCTAGTCAGGGAACAGGTTCCGCTTCAGGGACGGTTTCAACTCAAGGTACGGCTTCCGCCGGCGCTTCCGGTACTTCCGCTGGCGGCGCATCTGAAACGGGAGTCTCTTCCGGCTCACAGGAAGCTGCTGATTCAGGCACGGCAGATGCAGGCGCTATTGCCGGAAATAACAATAACGGAAAGGATGAAATATCAGAATCATCTTCCGGAAAACCATCGGGTAATGAAAAAGTATCCGGCAGTGTAAAAACATCAAGCAGCGCAGGATCAGGCAGATCGTCCACATCTTCATTAGGCTTTATTGTCCTGATTATCCTTCTGGTATTGCTGGTTCTTGGTCTTATCATTTTCCTTGCATCGCGCAGAAGTAGTTCAAGATCCAGCCGGTCGGCGGCGCCGGTCTCCAAACAAGCGCCAAAAGAAGAACCGAAGCCGTATGCTAATCACAGCAAGGAACTTGCAAATTATGCGGCAGTTCAACCAAAACAAAGAACCAATCCGTATTCAAATAAGCCTCTAAAACCGGAAAATAACAAACAGGTTACAATTGATCCGTCGGGTACTATTATTATAAAACTGTTTGTTGAAGATCAAAGCCTGTCTATCGGCAAGCGCAACACTCATTCGTTAAAGTCCGGTTACAGTCTTTCTGTCGGCGGCGGAAATTCTGATTTTCTAATCTTCCTTGTTCAGGTTCCGCCGCATATCGGAGAAATTCACCGAAACGGAAGTCAGCTAACATTCATTCCGCGTAAATCGAAATACTTTCCCGATCTTGGCTCCAGTGAATTAAGGGATTGTTTAAATAAAACTATCCGTGTCGTTTCCGACAAAAATTATGAAATACGTTTCAGGTTTGAACTATATGAAGATCCTCTGCTGGCTTTAAATCGGGTGCTTCATTCGATCAAGGTTCCGGGCTGACAAGGCTTCCAAAACCTTTATTCTCTGTAAACCTGCCGTCCCTAATAATAAATTTACCTCTCACTATTGTTGTTATTGGTTTTCCCTGTACTTTCATTCCGTCATAAGGAGAAGTTTTGCTTTTTGAGTGCAGTTTTTCTTTATCAATTTTCTCTTTTTTGTTCATGTCAACAACAGTTAAATCAGCGTCCGCGCCGGATAGCAGATTCCCCTTTTTCGGATAAATACCCCAAATCTTTGCGGGAGTTTCGCTTGCAAGACGGACAAAATCATTCAAGGAAAGACGACCCATGTTTACTTCATTAAGCATGAGAGGGACAAAAGTTTCTGTTCCGCAAAGTCCTGCCGGCGCTTCCCATACCGGAAGTTCTTTTTCCTGTTTTGTATGGGGAGCGTGATCGCTTGCAATCATGTCAATAACACCGTCATTAACCGCTTTCCAGAGAGCCTTGCGGTGTTCTTCTCCTCTGATTGGCGGATATACCTTATGCGCATATTTTTCCGCGTTTAATAAAAGATAATGAGGACAGGTTTCCGCCGTTACGCTTATTCCCTTTTGTTTTGCCTCGTCTATTAACCTTACTCCGTCAAGAGAAGTAACATGATGAATGTGAATTTTGGCTCCTGAGTATTGCGCATAACAGATTGCAGTTTGAATGGCGAGCGCTTCCGAAAAAACCGGTCTTGCTTCTGAAAGTAAAAGTCCGGGCGAGCCTGTCTTTTTCATGCACTGGGAAGTAAAATATGAGTTTAGAGCGCTTGTTTCCGCATGAAAGCCGACTCTCACTCCTGCTTCCGCGCAAGCCTTCATCTGTTCAAATAAAACGTGCTGCGAAGGAGGCGCAATATCTCCTGTCGAGGTTCCCAGAAAAACCTTAAACCCCAAAGCCCCTGCTTTTTTTAACGCTTCAATTTCCGCGCTTTCATTTGGAAGAAGGGCAAAAAGAGCGAAATCCACACAGGATTTTTCCTTCGCAATACCGGCTTTTTCGTTAAACCGCAACGCCGTCGATGTAACAGGCGCAGTATTCGGCATATCAGCCAGCGTTGTTATCCCTCCGAAAGCCGCAGCAATGCTTCCTGTTTCAAAATCCTCTTTTTCCGTAAGGCCTGGATCCCTGAAATGTACGTGAGCGTCAATAATTCCGGGCAGTATATACATACCTGCCGCATCATAAACGTCATCCGCCGTACAGGAATTTTCTAAGCTGCCGGTTTGGACAATTTTCCCGTTTTTTACGGCAATGTCAGCTTTAAAACTTTCTTTTGGAGTTACAATCGTTCCGTTTCTAAGTATAAGATCGTAATGCATTATTTAATCATAACATAAAATGGAACTAANTCTGCANCCCACACGCTCCGATTCTTTTTTTTTTAGAGATTTTTAATCTTTCTTTTTTTGATAATTAAGTACATAATGTAAAATCAGAGGTAAATAATGAATAATAACGAAATTCTCCGGCCAATTGACAGGCCTAATCTGGGACGCTGGATACCGCTGTCTTTTCAGCATGTGTTTGCCATGTTCGGAGCGACAATACTGGTTCCACTTTTAACGGGGCTTAATCCTGAAACTGCGCTCTTTACGGCGGGGACAGGAACATTAATCTATATTCTTTGCACAGGCGCAAAAGTTCCCGCTTTTCTGGGTTCGTCTTTTGCGTTTATACCGCCGTTAATCGCCATATCCGCAGGATACGGTATTCCCGCGGCTCTCGGCGGGGCTGTAGCGGCAGGTATATTTTACTGCCTTGTAGCCCTTATCATACGTTTTACAGGAACAGGCTGGCTGGATAAAGCGCTGCCGCCCGTAGTCATAGGTTCGGTAATCGTGGTAATCGGTTTAAATCTGGCTCCTGTCGCAATGAACATGGTTATGAACGATGCCGACGGATACAGCCTTGTATACCTTTCCATTGCTGCGGTAACTCTTATTGTAACTGTAATTTCAAATATATTTCTAAAAGGTTTTTTTAGTATCATTCCGATTTTAATTGGTCTTGTAACAGGTTATATGTTTACATTAATTATGGGATTAATCTTTCCGGCTTATGCCATTATTAACTTTCAGGTAATTAAAGAGGCCGATTGGTTNTCGTTTCCTTCTTTCCGCATACCCACCTTCCATTTTGTGCCTGTTTTAACATTCATAATTGTTTCGCTTGCTACAATTTGTGAGCATTTAGGCGACACTTTGGTAACAAGTAAAATAGTCGGGCAGGATTTTTATAAAAATCCCGGCTTGCACCGCACTCTTACAGGCGACGGTCTTGCGACAGCGTGGGCGGCANTATGGGGAGGACCTCCCAATACAACTTACGGGGAAAATATCGGCGTTATGGCAATTACACGGGTATATTCGGTATGGGTAATCGGAGGAGCCGCCGTTATTGCCGTATTCCTTTCGTTCTTTAACAAATTCAGCGCTATTATAAAAACTATCCCTTCGCCGGTACTTGGAGGCATTTCGATGCTTCTCTTCGGAATAATCGCTTCAAGCGGACTTCGTACAATTGTTGAAAACGGCGTAGATTACAAGGATAAGCGTAATCTGACTATCACCTCAGTCATTCTTGTAATCGGTATAGGCGGCGGCAGGCTTGCATTTAGCATAACCAGCGACCTTCACTTTGAACTTGCAGGCGTAGCTTTAGCTACCGTTGTAGGCATTATTCTGAACCTTGTTTTTCCCGCAAGTAAGACAAGGAATAAATAGTAACCTGATAACAATCAACAAATGACGCGAAAAATACTCGCGTTATTTTGTTGGTTGNAAAACAGCGGGCTTTAACTCAATCATAAAAGAGGCATAGACCGTATACCTTCTGCGTTCCGGCGTCTTTAAGTACAGACGAGCATACTTCCATAGTAGAGCCTGTTGTAATAACATCGTCAATAACAATTGCCTCAGCCGGAACTGTTCCTTTTAAAAATATGCGCCCTTTCATNTTTTCCAGACGATCTTTACGGTTAAGCTGTTTTTGAATTTTTGATTTTTGCCGTTTTAAACACTTGTATGCAAAAATATTTCCTTTGGAAAGTTTACTGATACGCCTTACAAGATAATCAACTTGATCCCAGCCTGTGTTTTTTATTTTTCCGGGGCGCGGCGGAACAGGGACAAGACATATTTCTTTCATTTCCGTAGTTCTCTGAATCAATTCAATTACCTTCTCCGCAAAAAAACATGCCAAAGCAAGTTTTTTCTCAAATTTATACGCCGTCAGCAGAGTACGGAATTTTCCTGTATACGGAAAAAGCGTCCAAAGACGGTCGTAAGAACGCTGTGATCCGTTTCGGCACGAAAGGCACGTTTCATTTTCNGATATTAACGTTTTACTGCATAAATTACATTTTTTCCCTTCCTGAAAAGCAGTAAATTGTTCTTCAATCAAGGAATGACATTCTTGACACAGACAGTACCGTATTTCGCAAATATCTATTAAATTTTTACCGCACAGTGCGCAGCTTTCCGGGAAGAAAAAACCTTTTATCAAAAAAAACAGATGAATTAATTTATTCATGCCTTATATGGGCGCGAATATACCATATTGCTTTACTGCACAAAGTCCGTTGTTTTAATCAAACAGCGAAGGAAANCTGTCGGCATCTTTNTTTGTTGTTTTTATTTTTTGCTTTTTTTCTGNTAATTTTTCATTTTCACTGTTTCCGGCATTGACAAGTTTTTTCCATTGACATAAAAGGTTTAAGGCTTCAAGCGGGGTCATCTGTTCAGGTTCTATTCCATGCAATAATTTTTCTATCTTGCCTTGTACGGCGGAAAAATAGGCAGCCGGTTTTTCTGACGGTTCATTATCACTGTTAACAATGCTGTCTTTGCAGTTAACGGCGTTTCCGTTATAAAAAGTTTCAGTTAGGTCAGAATCGCGTTTTTTTAAAAGTATCATTATTTGCGAAGCTCTTTCAAGCACAGCGTCTTTAAGACCGGCAAGTTTTGCTACATGGATACCGTATGATTCTGCCGCAGGNCCTTCCTTTAATTTTCTTAGGAAGACAATCTTACCGTCATNATCAAGAACTTCCATAGAGCGGTTTGCCAGATTCGGATGAGATAAAAGCGAAAGTTCGTGAAAGTGTGTGGCAAACAGGGTTCTGCATTTTATACGGTTTAACAATTCTTCACTTACTGCCCAGGCAATTGAAAGCCCGTCATTTGTGCCGGTACCCCTGCCTACTTCGTCCATGATTACAAGGCTCTTTTCGGTCGCCGTATTTAAAATAAAGGCTGTNTCGTTCATTTCAACAAGGAAGGTAGATTCTCCACGCGCAAGATTGTCGGATGCCCCTACCCTGCAGTAAATACGATCGCATAACCCNATATTCGCCTCGCTTGCCGGTACAAAACTCCCTGCCTGAGCCATAATGGTTATAAGGGCTGCAGAGCGAAGATAAGTTGATTTTCCAGCCATATTCGGGCCGGTTATCATAACAAAACTAATTCCGTCTTTGTTATCAGTATGCAGAATAATATCGTTCGGTATGTATTCGCCTCGGCCAAGATGCGCTTCTACAACAGGATGACGGCCTTCGCGGATTTCCGTGTTTGTGCTTTCATTTAATACAGGGCGCGTCCAGCTCCTGATAGACGCGGCTTTTGCAAGCGACTGCGCGGCGTCAAACTCGGCGATGCGATGAGCGGCGGCGGCAAGATGCTGAAGAACTNTTTTTGTNTGTTCGCGTATTTCAAGAAAGAGTTTTTTTTCAAGCTCTATTAATTTATCGGAAGCGCCGTTAATGTCAGATTCAAGAGAAGCAAGCCTGTCTGTCGTGTAACGCTCCCCGCCTGCGATACCCTGTCTGCGGATAAAATGTTTCGGTACTTTATTAAGGTGGACATTGGTTACCTCAAAAAAATATCCTATTAATCTATTGTACCTTATTTTCAGACTTGTTATTCCAGTTGTTTCACGTTCTTCTTCAAGGTATTCTTCCAGAAACTGCCTGCCCTTGTCTTTTAATAATTTTAAGGAGTCAAGTTCTTCACTGTAGCCGCTTTTTATCAAATTGCCTTCGTTAAGCAGTACGGAAGGCTCATCACAAATTCCCCTGTCAAGAAGATTTTGAATCTGCAGAAGATCACCGGAGGACGCAATGTTCCAATTTTCATCATTTTCAAAATGCATATTTTCAAGACTTTCATTTAACAACTCTACAATGGCATGAAAAGAAACAAGCGCATTTTTTACTGCAAGCATATCCCTGCCGTGCGCTTTATCCATTGCAAGCCTAGAACAAAGCCTTTCGAGATCCGGCGTTTTACCCAGAAGATCGCGAAGTTTGCTTAACCTTCCCTGATCTCTGTAAAGATTTTCAACCATATCAAGACGGGCATTTATTCTTTTTAGATCGCGCAGCGGATGAAGGAGCCGTCTTTTTAAAAGTCTTCTTCCCATGGAACAGCGCGTTTCATCCATTACCTCCAAAAGTGAAAAACGGACGTCGCCGTCGCGCTGGTTTGCCAATAACTCAAGGTTACGCTGGCTAGATTCATCAATCCCTAGGTATTCGCTTTCACGGTATACTTTCAGCGTTCTTATGTGCAGTAACAATTTTTTTGCAGTTGAATCAAGATANTCCAGTAATGTTCCGGCGGAAATNATTTCCGGGCTTTTTTCGTCAAGGCCGAAACTTTTTAAATTTGTAAGACCGAATTGTTTTTCAAGCCTTTCTCTTGCCTGTACAGGATCAAAAAGCCAGTCCGCCCACCTGTTTAAAACAAGACCGCTTCTGTCATAAACAGCGGCGGCAAGCTGATTTTCTTCTTCCAAAAGAGATTCCTGTATCAGCATTTCTTTTATTTGAAGCCGTTCAAGTTCCTGGCGCAGTGTTTCNTCTTCATCTTTCTTGAAACAGGTTGTAAAGAAATCGCCGGTTGATAAGTCAATATAGGAGAAAGACAGAACGCTTTCTACGGCGGCAAGGCAGCAAAGATAATTGGAGCTTCCCTTGTCAAGGAAATCTTCATCTATTGTTGTTCCAGGCGTTATTACCTCTACAACATCACGATCAATGATCTTCTGCTTTTCCTGCGCGGTGAACTGTTCGCAAATTGCAATTTTTTTTCCGACTTTTAAAAGACGCGCTATATATGACCTTGCCGCATGATAAGGAACGCCGCACATAGGAAGACCGTTACGGCTTGTAAGAGTAAGATTTAAGAGTGAAGAAACCTCAACTGCGTCATCGGCGAACATTTCGTAAAAATCGCCGAGACGGAANAATAAAATACTTCCTGNATGTTCCTTTTTTATGCGTCTGTACTGATCAAGCATTGGACTGGAACGAAGACCATCCATGTTGTTTTAATTTCTTCCTGATTTTGTCCGTAAATTATGTATTAACCTTTCAGTTATATCTACTGTAGCGCTGTACCAGACTATTCCCTTAGTGTCGCCAAGATTGATTACCATACTATAACCTTCACTTTCCGCTATATAACGTATTTCATCGTATACCTGATCAAGGAATGANCCGGAGAGCATTAATTTCTTTCTTTGGTCTTCAAGAATTGCCGTCTGAGTCTGGTAATAATCTTTTAAAGCTTCATTCATTCTGTAGACCTGACCTTCAAGTCTGTTGGCTTCAGTTTGATCTCCCTTAAGCACCGCTTCAGAATACCTTGCTCTTAATTCGGTAACTTCTCTTGTACGTCTGTCAATTTCATTTTGAACTCTTGCGCTGCGTTCATTAAATTCCCTTACAGGACGGGAGTCCCTGAAAAAATCCGTGTATACTTTCGGTAAATCAACAACGGCAAAACGCGTAAGCTGCTGACTGTACAATGCGCAGGAAACACCGAAGAATAAAATTAACAAAGTTTTCTTTAACATAAATACCTCTAATATGGTAAAATAAATGATATTACAAGGTCTACCCCTGACCCTGGATTTGACTCTTTTCCGAAAATAGAACCGGTTACCCATGTAAAATANCCGTTCACAAACCTGAATCTTTTTGCAATACTTACACGTATCGGAAACTGCGGCAATGTAACCCTCAAGCCGCCGCCGAAGCTGAACCGCATATTATCAATTGTGAAATTTGATTCATTATTGGCATTCTTGCCAAAGTAATACCCTTGCTGTGTTTCAATCCCAGCTCCGTCAAAAAACATGTCAAACGCCAAAATACCCCGAATGAGCGGGAAACGAAGTTCAACCCAACTGTCTAAAAGCAAAAGCCCCTTATCGCGGTATGCGCTGCTCCACCCTCTTCCGACAAACATTCCGTCAACTGAAAGTTTGTTTGCTTCTTCAATAACAAGTCCGCGGCCGGGTTGATTAAACAAAAACGAAATCCCGAGATTAATAGCTAAAACACTCTTAAAACTCCATTTTTCACCAACCGGAATATTAAACANGGTAAGGAAATATTGCGCTTTTGAATCGCTTCGCAGATAATGTTCCGTTTCTTTTTTAAAAATGCCAAAAAAACCCAAGCGTTCAATCAGATAATACCCGCTGGAAGGATCGTAGTATATGTCGCGCTGATCAAGCGAAAGCGATGTCCATAATGAATTTTTAGGCGTCCACATATTGTTACTGTTTCTTATTGCAGGATCAAAAGGTCTGAAAATTTCATTATAAGTGTTCCTTATNATGCCAAACCGTGTTCCTCCGTTTAGGCTCAAGTTACCGTATAATGTCGACCAGACGTATCCTGAAGTTAAGGCCATGGATATATACCACTGGTTATAATTCATAAGGAATTCCCTTGGCGGGTCTTTGTCATAAGCGGCATATTCGTCATAGGAAGAAAATCCGTCAGGAAATGCGATACCTTCTTCATCGCCATTAAACCAATAATTTTGGTTATTCATGGGTGTAAAGAGTTTTGAATAATCTACTGATAATTCAACTCCAAGAGAAAGCGGAAGCCCCAGAACCCATCTTTGTAAATAGTTCAGCGAAATCTTGCTTGAATCNACAATAGAGGAATTTAATTTTACTCCGATTTGGTTTCCGCTTCCCGCAAGNTTACGGTCTGTCCATTCAAANAATCCCGATACGGGGAATGCTTCCGGATCTGCGCTGCCTGAGAAGGTAAGGCCGAATTGAAGATCNGTCGTCATCTGTTCTTCAATGTTAAAAACAAGTTCCATAAGGTTTTCCGCGCTGCCCGGAAGAGTATCAGGTAAAACCATGGAAAAAAACTGAAGGTTATAAAGATTCCTCATTGCTTCCATAACTTTTGTTTTTGAAAATACATCTCCCGGTTCCAGAGGAATTTCCCTTANAATTACTTCAGTTTTTGTTTTTTCATTTCCAAGGATAATAATATTTTCGATATAAGCTCTGCTTCTTTCTATGATTGAAATTGTATATGTAAGGATATTATTGGCATAATCCTTTTCCGGCGTCCTGATTATGGAATTGAAGATATAGCCGTTTTCATAGTATAGATCGGAGACTCTCTGTAAATCCATTTCCAGCTTTGTATAATTTACAATTTCACCTTTTCTGGAAGTTATAAGTTTTGTAAGCTGTTCTGTAGTAAAAATAACATTGCCGATGAATNCAACCCCTCCGAATCTGAACTCGCTGCCTTCATCAATCATGAAGGTAAGGGTTAAATTTGTGCCCTTGCCGTCCATATCAAAAGTTCGCGTAACATCCCTTACAACAGCGTCAATGTAGCCGCGGTCGCGGTAATATTTTGCAACAGCTTCCCTGTCCTCCAAAAGCATCGCTTCCTGAAANGCCCCTTTATTCAGCAATGATTTTGCCTTTAATGAAAGCTGGCTTCTTAATGCGTTATTTGAAAATTTGGTATTACCCTGAAACTCAATTTTAGTTATTGTAATTTTTTCATGTTCGGTAATGCGGAAAGTAACTGTTACAGACGAATCTCTTGCGGCATTTTCTTCCGCCTCTACTATGGCATTGGGAAAACCTTTTTCTATATANAGATTTTTTATNGCTTCAACATCAACGCGTATCTTTGCCTGATTAAAAATATCGTTTACCTTTGTGGTAATAACATCGTTAAGGTCCCTGTTGCGAAGTCCGGAATTTCCTGAAAAAACAATCCTGCCCACTACAGGGCGTTCAATGACAATAAACCTTAATAGTACTTCACTGCCGTCTGTATTGGCGCGGACAGTTGTCGGATCTATACGTTCAAAATACTCNAAAGCATAAAGTTTTCCCTGTATTTCCCAGAAAACAGCATCATCGAAAATACGGCCTTTGTACGGCTGCATAAGCGCGTTTATTTCTGCCGGAGAAATATTCTTAAGTCCGCTGAAAACAATATCTCTTATTGGTTTTCCGATAAACCAGTCGTCATCGCTTTCAGATACCGGTTTTCCGACAGGCCAGTCGTCATTATTTTCAAATATTGGATTTACAAAAGGCCA